>NZ_CP119421.1:2137500-2367500 GCF_030506305.1 Porifericola rhodea
TCTCGGTAACTGTAATACCTGCTAAAAAATAATTAACTGTCTTAAGAGAGGGATCATTATTAACAAATGCATAGATATCATCATCACCCATACCTCCGGCGCGGTTAGAAGTAAAGTATCCATCTTTAATACTGGTGAAGGTCATTCCAAAGTCATCAGCAGTAGAGTTTACAGGAGGGCCAAGGTTTTCAATGCTTATCTGTCCATCCTTACGTATGGCAACAAAAATATCCAATGCTCCCATACTAGGGTGTCCATCAGAAGAAAAGTACAGTTTGCCATCATCGGTAACATAGGGGAACATTTCATTGCCGGGTGTATTGATGGTTTCCCCCATATTACGTACGCTGCTCCATCTACCTCCATTATCTACTCTTGCGGAGTACAAGTCAATACCTCCATATCCTCCCGGACGATTTGAGGCAAAATATAATGTACGACCATCACGGCTAAAGGTAGGTGTAGAGTCCCAGGCTTCAGGATCATTGATTGTCATAATTTCCGGGGTCGTCCACTCTCCTCTCTGATAACGGGAAATATAAAGATTGACATCACGCGTTCCCTTACGCTTTCCGCTATTGCCACGGGCAAAAACCATTGTTCTACCATCTGGTGAAAAAGTGATACAACCTTCGTTAATAATTTCATTGGCAAACTCTTCGCCCAGGGTTTGAGCCTCACTGATGAGTATATCTCCATTTTCTATGGGAGCACGAAATATGTTAGTAAAGCCAGTTCCGGTAGCTTTGTAAACCTTTTCGCTATTACGAGAAGAGGTGAAATAAAAAGAGCCTCTATGCACTGTAGGGGCGTATTCTGCTCCATCTGTGTTTAATACTTCTTTATTTTCTATTTCGTAATAGACATCTTTAGAGATAATGTTTCCTAAGCGATCTAAATTGTCTAGCTCCTGACGGGCCCAGTTAGTATACTCCAGAGTTGTATCTTCTGAGTATTCCAGGTATTCCTGCAACTGGGCTTTTGCCTGCTCATACTCTCCGTTTTGTTTGAGCGAGAGCGCATAGTGAAATACTGCAGATGTATCCGGAACACCATATTCTATGGCAGCTTCATAATAGGGGCGTGCTTCTTGCAGACGGTTGCTCAGACGAAAGGCTTCAGCAATCTTATAATTAGAAAGAGCTGTTTCTACCCCATTGTCTATAGCAACCTTATAATGGTCGATTGCTACATCATACTCACCACTTTCAAAACTGTTAAAACCTTTGATTAATGCTCTCTTGCCGGCATTACATGCACTTAGCATTAATAGCATAAGTACCAGGTAGTACAGGCCTGCAAAATTTTTCATCATAGCTTATTAAATGAATAGTAGTCAATCGCAATATAATATTGCTAGTTAATATGCTCAATAGTTTGCTCTCACTAGTAGAAACGCTGTAATCAGCCGTAAATTATGTGCTTATGCTGTCTTAAAGTAGCGGGAAAGCCAAGAGTCTTTTGCAGGAATTACCCAGCCTTTGTTCAACTCTTCTACATTCTTAACCAGATTGTTAAAGGTTAAAGTATCAGGAGTTATTTTTCCTTCTGTAATCTGCTTTTTTAAGGCAGTGGTTGATTCTACAAAAACCTCATTCTGGTATAAGAAGGCAACTTTAGTACGGTCAAAAAAGGAAAAACTTTCTCTTTCAGTACTAAACTTCTCTTCTAGCTCCTTTACTAGTGCTACTGAAGCATCAATCGCGCAACCACTCGCCTGATTATAATCCTCATTAACTGCAACAATAAGAAAGCGCTGGTGGAATATCTTAACAGAGGCCTGCAAAGGTTTGCCATGAGCAGACCAAGCTATCGCAAACTGTTGCCCAAGTTGCATGGCATAATTTTCTTCCGCCTGACTCAGTGGCCTACTTGCCTGATAAATCCATACACGAGCCTGAGATGGCATATCTTCAAAAGGAATATACATATTAATTAAGATTTGGGGCTTATAAAATGCTAAAATACTAATTCAAATTTATCAAAGACTTATTGTACTAATAACGTTTCATAAAGGACAACGTTTTTTGGAGATAAAAAATATAAGAAAGCGGCTGCGAAAGACCTATTGAATTGGGTGAAATTTAAGCTCTACAAAAGGAGGGGAAAGAGATAGCAAGTTATTTAAATAGGAGTCAGTTTAATGCTTACTAAAAATCAAAGGTAGAATTGGGAGGGCATTAGCAAAAAAGCCCACATTCAAGTGGGCTTGTGGTTGATTCTAAAGTTTCTTGTTTTCAGCAATGAGTTCCGCCAGGTCTTTTACCTGTACTTCAGCTTCTTTGTTTTTATTCTTAACGCCATCACTCATCATAGTCATACAGAAGGGACAAGCCACAGCTATAGTATTGGCTCCAGTAGAGAGAGCCTCTTCTGTTCTATCTATATTAACTTCTTTTTTGCCAGGCTCAGCGTCTTTAAACATTTGAGCCCCTCCCGCGCCACAACAGAAGCCTTTAGTACGGCAGCGCTTCATTTCTACCAGATCTGCGTCCAAAGACTCTAATACCTGGCGCGGGGCCTCATAAATATTGTTAGCACGGCCCAAAAAGCAGGAGTCATGATAAGTAATTTTCTTGCCTTTGAACGTGCCGCCCCCCTGCATTTTTATTCTCCCCTCATTTATGAGTTGTTGAAGAAATGTAGAATGATGAATCACCTCATAGTCTCCTCCCAGTTCGGGGTACTCATTTTTTATTGTATTAAAACAGTGGGGGCAGGCAGTAACTATCTTCTGAATGTTGTACCCATTAAGTACTTCTATATTTGTAGCAGCCTGCATTTGAAACAGAAACTCATTGCCGGCTCTTCTGGCAGGGTCTCCAGTACAGCTTTCTTCTGGCCCAAGTACTGCGAATTTTACACCTACCTCATTAAGTATTTTAACAAAGGCTTTGGTGACTCTTTTGTACCGATCGTCAAAAGAGCCGGCACAGCCTACCCAAAAAAGAATTTCTGGTTCAGTACCTTGAGCAGCCATGTCGGCCATAGTAGGCACATCTATGTATTTGGTATTTGAATTTACGTTTTCCATAACTTCCGCTAGTGTTTATAGCAATTACAGCTTACTTCATTAATTCTTAAAACTCTGAACTTACTCCTGCGCATTTTTTTCGTTACTGCTTGTTTCTCTTTTTAACTCATTGGCCCAGTTAAAACGGTCTGTCGGAGCAAATTTCCAGGGGGCAAAATTGTTTTCAATGTTAGAGAACATAGCATTCCACGAAGCTGGAGACTGAGCTTCTTCCATAGCTACGTACCTTCGGGTTTGCATAATAATAGAAAGCGGGTTGATGTTAATAGGGCAGGCCTCAACACAGGCATTACAAGATGTACATGCGTTAATTTCTTCCCTTTGGATATAATTGTCCAGTAAGGACTTACCATCCTCCAGGCCTTTGCCTCCTTTTTGCAAACTGAAGCCTACTTCTTCCGCACGGTCACGTGTATCCATCATAATTTTGCGTGGCGAAAGCTTTTTTCCTGTTTGATTTGCCGGGCATTCTGCGGTGCATCGCCCACACTCTGTACAGGCATATGCTCCCATAATATCTCTCCAGTCAAGATCGTTAATGTCTTTGGCTCCAAACCTGCCTACTTCTTCATCCGCACCATCACCAGTATCAGTTTGCGCTCCTAACATGATCTGTACCTCTTTAGTAACTGCAGGCATATTATCCATCTTGCCCTTGGGAGTTAAACGTGCATAATATGTGTTAGGAAATGCCATGAAGATATGTAGGTGTTTAGAATACGTAACGTAAACAGCAAAAGCTAATATTCCAATAATATGAAACCACCAGGCAAACCTTTCTATCATAACTAAAGCAGAGGTTGACATACCTTCAAATAAGGGAATGAGTAGAGAGCTGAAAAACAAAGTCCCCGTTTCAGGATAATGAGTATCAGGTCTGTCTTGTAAAATCTGGTCGATGGCATTCATGGTCAGGATAGCGAACATGAGAACAATCTCCACTATCAAAATGATGTTGGCATCCATCTTTGGCCATTTCGTAAGCTCTCGTGCCTGAAAGCGTTTGATGTTTAGCAAATTCCTGCGTATCAGAAATGCTACACAAGAAATAATAACAGCTACTGCCAGAAATTCAAAGATATTGATAGGAATAGTATAAAAGCTGCCAAGCGTTGGAGCAAAAATGCGATGAGTGCCAAAGATACCATCAAGCACAAACTCTAATACTTCTAAGTTGATAACTATAAAGCCCACATAAATTAGAAAGTGCAAGAAAGCAGGGATAATCTTCTTAAACATTTTTTGCTGTCCGAAGGCCACTAGCATCATGTTTTTAAATCTTTCAGAAGAATGATCATTATGCGTTTCCCTTCTGCCCAATAGGATGTTCTTTCTTATTCTGGTAATTCTCTGAAAGAGAAAATAACCGGCGATGGCAAGCACCAGAACAAAGGCTATCTGCTGAATTATACCAATCATGCTATTTTTTTAAATTTTTTATGCTTTACTATTGCGCTGCTAAAATAATTATTCTACTTTTGTCTCCTCGTTACGGTGATGTAGCTCAGTTGGTAGAGCATCGGACTGAAAATCCGTGAGTCGGTGGTTCGAGCCCACTCATCACCACAGGCCTTTCCAAATTTTGGAAAGGCTTTTTTTTTGTGTTTTTTTCTTCTTTCATATCAAAAGTTACGCATTTCATATAGAACCTCTCATCTAGTATCCAGACTAGACAAATATATGTAAATATAAAAATAGTATGCAAGCATACTATTTTGAATAACGCAATTATTTACGTCTTATTAAGGGTGAAATTTAACTATTGTTCGCAAAAAATGGTTTGTGTTCAAAAAAATGCATTTTCCCGTCTGGATCTAACACTTAGCTAAACCTACTCATTAAGAATAAATTTAGTGGAATAAGGCTATGTTTAGTACGGTGATATTGTTATAGTTAAAACCCGTATAAAATAAGTTATATGATAGAAAGAAGGTATTTTTCTGATGATAAGTAAAATTACATATGTATGTAAACCATCATTCCATATGAGGTAAATATTAGACAAGCACTTAACTTTGTAATAAGTCAAATGGAAAAGAGAAAAAGGAATTAAGGAGAAGTGAAAAAATCCGATTGGCAAACTAAACAATAAGAAATAGGTTAGGTTGTGTAGTATATATTAAAAGAGGCGATCCGGACAAGAGTTGAGATGATTGCCTCCTTTATTCTACTCGCAATTAACAATATAAAAATATAGGTTAGGTTGTGTAGTGTAAAAAGAAGTCATCTGCAAATAGACAGATGGCTCCTTTTCTTCTCTTCACATCTGGCAAAGAGATTAAAATTTTAGGTTAGGTTGTGTAGTGTATAAAAAGGGGCTGCTTGCTGTAGACAGGCGCCCTCTTTTTTTGTCTACGGTGCTAATATTCAAAAAAAATACTATTCCGCCAAATTTTTCTGCTTTCTATACTATTATTCTATCTTTTTAGCTGCTGTACCTCTTGAGGAGTTAAGTAACGCCAATGTCCGCGGGGTAGATCTTTTTTTGTCAAGCCAGCATACATTACTCTATCAAGGCGCTCAACTGTATAGCCAAGGTGCTCAAAAATTCTACGTACAATTCTGTTCCTTCCAATATGAATCTGAAGCCCAAGACTGGTACGAGTTTCATTTACCAGACCTATTTCGTCTACTTCAGCAACACCATCTTCTAGCTTTAAGCCATCCTGAATTTTCAAAAAATCCTCATCGGTAATAGGTTTGTCTATATCTACCTGATATAGTTTTTTTACATTATTAGAAGGGTGCGCAAGTTTGTCAGCCAGTTCACCATCATTAGTAAGGATTAAAAGACCAGTCGTATTACGGTCTAGTCGCCCTACAGGATAGATGCGTTCTTCGCAAGCATTAGCTACTAACTGCATCACCGTTTTTCTTTCCTCAGGATCGTCAGTTGTAGTTATATGGTTCTTCGGCTTATTCAGTAGTACATACACCAGCTTTTCTGGATTAAGTACTTTTCCCTTGTATACCACTTTATCGTTCAGCTTTACCTTGGTGCCAAGTTCAGTAACCACTTTACCATTTACCTTTATCTCGCCATCACTAATTAGGGTATCAGCTTCTCGCCGAGAGCAAACGCCCGCATTGGCTACATACTTATTGAGTCTGATAAGTTCATCCGCATTAGTTTTTTTAGGCGGATGCTCAGGAGCCTTTAGGGATGATTTTGCTTTATTAAATTTTCTTCTGGGTTTCATAAATAGTTTTTAGCCTCTTCATCAAAAAAATTGTATAGGGCTAACACCAAAATAAATATTCTGGTGCGTCTATAGGTTAATTTTGAGGATGTATAGGCAAATATAGTAAGTATTCCGTTAGTATATCAGTAGATAGTTTGGAGTATAAATGGGCTAACGTCCCTGAATTTTATTATAAGCCAAGCTGAAAATACGGCCAGGGTGCAACACTGAATAATTTTTATAAATTTGCTAGAAACCTAAAAACCGAAATTTTTTATCCTTTCAAGCACTATTACACATGGAATACAGAATAGAAAAAGATACGATGGGCGAGATACAAGTGCCCGCTGACAAATACTGGGGAGCGCAAACACAACGCTCAAGAGAAAACTTTAAGATTGGAGGTAGCGCTATGCAAATGCCCATGGAAATTATCCATGCTTTTGCAATACTTAAAAAGTCGGCAGCTGAAACCAATTATGAGCTTGGCGTACTGGAAAAGGAAAAGTATGAAATGATTGCCAAAGTTTGTGATGAGATTTTGGCAGGCGCACATGATGAGCAGTTTCCGCTGGTTGTATGGCAGACTGGTTCGGGTACCCAAAGCAATATGAATGTGAATGAAGTAGTAGCTAACCGAGCGCATGTGCTTATGGGTGGCGAACTTACCGATGCCAAAAAGAAAGTGCACCCCAATGACGATGTCAACAAGTCGCAATCTTCCAATGACACCTTTCCTACAGCTATGCACATTGCTGCCTATAGTATGATTGTAGAGCAAACCCTACCTAAGATAGAAAAACTAAGAAATACACTAAATGAAAAGGTGGCTTCTTTTGGTGATATTGTTAAAATAGGGCGTACTCACTTTATGGATGCAACACCTCTTAAGCTTAGCCATGAGTTTAGCGGTTATGTAGCCCAGTTGGATCATGCAATCCGTGCTATTAAAAATACTTTGCCTCACCTTTCTGAACTTGCGCTAGGGGGAACAGCCGTAGGAACAGGCCTCAATACACCTAAGGGGTATGCTAAGCTGGTAGCCGAAAAAATTGCTAAATATGCCGGACATCCTTTTGTTACAGCACCAAATAAATTTGAAGCATTAGCTGCTCATGATGCAGTAGTAGAAAGCTCAGGAGCGCTAAAACAGTTGGCTGTAAGCTTAATGAAAATAGGCAACGATATACGTATGCTGGCTTCTGGCCCTCGTTGTGGTATCGGAGAGATACTAATTCCTGCTAATGAACCGGGCTCATCTATTATGCCAGGTAAAGTGAACCCTACCCAGTGCGAAGCGCTAACCATGGTATGTGCCCAGGTAGTGGGTAATGATGCCGCAGTAAGTGTAGGTGGTATGAATGGGCAGTTTGAGCTCAACGTATTTAAGCCTATGATGATTTATAACTTGCTAAACTCAGCTCGCCTGCTGGGTGATGCCTGTGAATCTTTCAACGATAATTGCGCAGTGGGTATAGAGCCCAATACCGAAGTTATTAAGAAAAACCTGGAAAACTCTCTTATGCTGGTAACGGCCTTAAATACACACATAGGCTACGAAAACGCCGCAAAAATTGCCAAGAAAGCTTACGAAGAAGGAACAACCTTACGCGAAGCAGCAATTTCTTCCGGATTACTTACCAACGAACAGTTTGATGAATGGGTAGTGCCGGAAAATATGGTAGGAAGTTTGAAGTAAAACTTCGCTAATAAGCTAAGTGCTACTATCAACATACAATTATTACCATGAAGTATCTATGGATTGTAGCGCTTTTTCTCTTTACGATGACTGCAGTGCCTGAAGTGGTACAAGCTCAGGAGCTGTCTAAGAAAGAAAGAAAACGTCTTAAGAAAGAGCAAAAGCGCAAACTGAAAGAACTTAAGAAAATGAATCCGGCTGATTTCGATAAAATGCGAGAACAGCAGGAAGAGTTTAAAAGACAGGCCTCTGAGCTGCAAAGTGAAGTTACTTCACTTAAAAATCAGTCAGAAAGCAAAGACTCTGAAATTCGGCAGCTGAAAGATCAGACGCGTCGCCTGGAGAAGCAGCTCAATGAAGCTAAAGCTGCTCTTGAAGCAAAGCCTGAAGTAGAGCAGAATGTGCCTCTATCCAATGCCTACGACGAAGGCTTGATATTTAGAGTGCAAATTGGAGCTTACCGTGACAAAAACCTGGAGCAGTATCTGGACACCAGTGAAAATTTTAATGGTGAAACAGATGAGCAGGGACTTCAGATTTATACGCTTGGTAACTTTAGAGATTACTGGGAGGCTGACAAGTTTAAAAAGTATTTGAGAGCTATGGGCGTAGAAGATGCGTGGATTGTTCCTTACCGCGATGGTACACGTGTGCCTATCAAAGATGTGCTTGAAGATTTGCGCAGTAATCAGAGCAGCGAATAGCAGTTCTTATAGAAAAATCCATTCTGAGAGCGTATGTCAACTATTGGCATACGCTTTTTTTGTGTTGTATTATTGCACAAGGTTCGTCATCTTTATAAAATCAAATCAAACAAACCTCTACCTAAGACATGAGACTACTTCCTGCCCCTATCATATACATGATGCTATGTAGCTTATTCCTCTTTCAGTCTTGTAGCGAAGATGAAGATACTCCTTCTAGAAAAGAGATGCTTACAGGCACCTGGGCTATTCAGCAAAGCGACCTTACAAATTATAGTATTAGTGTAGGCTCAATAGTTTTTAATAAAGACAATATTAAAAGCATCTTTTCTGAAGACCAGATTAGTGAATATGAGCAAATTCTCAACGCTGCTGCAGAAGACCTCTTTCCTCAAAATTCAACAGTCACTTTTAACGAAGACAATACTCTAGGTTTTGATAATGGTGTCTCTGACCTACTGGAAGGTGAAACGTGGGCCTTACAATCAAATGAGCAGGAGTTAAATGTATCTGTTGATGAGACTAATGTCCAGAATATAGTGTTTTCGGTAGAAGAGTTAAGCAACGAAGCTCTTTCACTTGTTCTTACTATAAGCCAAGAGGAGGTAGAAAGTCTGGGGGATTTTAACTTTGAGATTTCAGGTGTAGAGATTCAGGACTTTACTTTAGAATACACTTTCGATTTTACAAAACAATAAATTTTCAAAAGTAGGGCTGTAATGGAGAAGCGGTGGGTATATCAGGACTCAGCAGAAGATGAAGCTGTCCAGAAATTAGCAAAAGAGATCAATGTGAATCCTGCATTGGCTAATCTGCTAATACAGCGGGGAGTGGACAATTTTGATGAAGCAAAAACTTTTTTCAGGCCAAACCTGAAAATGTTGCATGATCCTTTCCTGATGAAGGATATGGAGCATGCAGTAAACAGGCTGATTTTGGCTATGGAGAGGAATGAGAAAATCCTGATCTATGGGGATTATGATGTGGATGGTACCACTTCTGTAGCATTAGCCTATGGGTTTTTGCAAACTATATATGAACCTATAGAGTATTACATTCCTGATCGCTATAAAGAAGGTTATGGTATCTCTGAAGAGGGTATACAATATGCTGCTGAAAATGATTTTTCCCTTATTATTTCGCTGGATTGTGGCATACGTGCTGTAGGCCTGATCAATGAGGCCCGGAAAAAGAATATAGATTTTATCATTTGCGATCATCACCGCCCAGGCGATCAACTGCCTCCTGCTCATGCAATTCTTAACCCTAAGCAGGTAGGTTGTAGCTATCCCTTTAAAGAGCTTTGCGGTTGTGGTGTAGGCTTCAAACTTTTGCATGGCCTGTGTATCAGGCTAAAAAACCATCAGAAAAAACTTGCTGAATGGCTAGACTTGGTGGCTGTTGCCATAGCTGCTGATATTGTGCCTATTAATGGCGAAAACAGAATTCTTAGTTATTTTGGTTTGCAGAGGCTTAATGAGGCGGCTCGTCCTGGTCTTAAAGCCCTGGCTCAGCTTGCAGGCCTACGCAATGATATCAATATCGAGAATATTGTTTTTGGTTTTGCTCCGCGTATTAATGCTGCTGGACGTATGGAGCATGCAAAAGCTGCTGTACAACTGTTGCTTGCAGAAACGGATGAGCAGGCACTTAAAATGGCTAACGAGCTTAATGTGCAGAACACCGAAAGACGCGGATACGATACCCATATGACGCAGGAAGCTCTGGAGATGATAGAGCAGGAAGAAAAACTGCTTCAGGCTAAAACTACAGTGCTTTTTAAAAATGACTGGCATAAAGGAGTTGTAGGAATTGTTGCGTCTCGTTGCATAGAAAAATACTACCGCCCTACCGTTATTCTTACAGAGTCACACGGTAAGGCGTCGGGCTCTGCTCGCTCGGTAGATGGTTACGATGTATATGCCGCTATAGAAGCCTGTTCAGATTTGCTAGAGCAATTTGGGGGGCATAAATATGCGGCGGGGCTTACCATGCCTGTAGAAAATGTGCCGCTGTTTCAGCAAAAATTTGAAGAGACAGTAGCCCAGTCAATTAGCGATGATCAGCTAATCCCTCTGGTAAACATAGATACTAAAATTAATCTATCAGATATTACGCCTAAATTCTATAACGTAGTAAAGCAATTTGCACCATTTGGGCCAGGGAATATGCGGCCTATTTTTATGAGCGACTATCTGATGGTATATGGGTACCCGCAAATATTAAAGGAGCAGCACCTGAAGTTTAGTGTTAGGCAGGAGGGTAGCCAGAAAGTGTATAATGCTATTGGCTTTGGAATGGCACATTACTATGAAATAGTGCTGGAAGGCAAGCCTTTTCAGATGGCTTATAATGTAGAAGAAAACCATTACAATGGTAATACCAGCCTTCAACTAATGATTAGGGACATCAAACCTATGGAATAAAAAAAGGAGCTTAATGCTCCTTCTTATCTAATCATTTCTTTCAATCTTAGCACCAAGTGCTCTTAATCTTTTGTCTATATACTGATAGCCTCTGTCTATCTGCTCTACATTAAAAATTGTACTTTTACCTTCGGCAGACATGGCAGCGATGAGCAAGGCTACGCCGGCACGTATATCGGGTGAAGTCATAGATATGCCTCTTAATGCCTGCTTTCTGTCCAGGCCAATTACTGTGGCACGATGCGGATCACATAAAATTACCTGCGCGCCCATATCTAAAAGCTTATCTACAAAGAAGAGACGGCTTTCAAACATTTTCTGGTGTATAAGAACTGTACCTTTTGCTTGTGTTGCTACTACGAGTATGATACTCAACAAGTCAGGAGTAAGGCCGGGCCAGATGGCATCAGCTATTGTCATGATAGAGCCATCAATAAAAGTCTCTATCTCATAAGTTTCATTATCATATACGTGGATATCGTCACCCTCAATATCAAAATTGATTCCGAGCTTACGGAAGGTATCAGGGATAATGCCTAGCATATCTACCCGGGCATCTTTAATTACGATATCAGAATTTGTCATGGCAGCCATTCCAATAAAGCTGCCAATTTCAATCATATCGGGCAACATCGTATGTTCAGTACCACCCAGGCTTTCTACTCCTTCTATGTGTAAAAGGTTAGAGCCTACTCCCGAAATCTTAGCTCCCATACGATTAAGCATGGCACAGAGTTGCTGTAGATAGGGTTCGCAGGCTGCATTGTATATGGTGGTTTTGCCTTTAGCCATAACTGCTGCCATTACAATATTGGCAGTGCCTGTTACGCTTGCCTCATCAAGCAGCATATATGCGCCTTGCAACTGCTTGGCTTCTACGCTATAATACTTATTAGCAGCATCGTACTGGAATTGAGCTCCAAGCTTTTGTAATCCGATGAAGTGAGTATCCAGCCGGCGGCGACCAATTTTGTCACCTCCAGGCATAGGAATTCTACCTTTGCCAAAACGTGCTAATAATGGCCCGAGTATCATAATAGAGCCTCGCAGTGCGGTAGCCTGCTTAGAAAACTCAGGAGTTTCCAGATAATCCAGATTAATATTGGCGGCTTTGAAGGAGTAAGACTCTTCACCGGCTTTTTCAACCTCCACACCCATGGAACGAAGCAGGTCAATCAGCTTCATCACATCGCGGATGTTGGGTATTTTGTGAATAGTTACCTGCTCGGGAGTAAGCAGGACGGCACATAAAATTTGTAGTGCTTCATTTTTGGCACCTTGTGGTATAATTTCTCCCTGGAGTTTGTGTCCTCCTTCAATCTTAAAACTCGCCATTCTTTATTTTTTTCGTCTGTTGTTGCTTCCGGAGCTTCTTCTGCCTTTAGAACTGCGGTTTGGCTTCTGCGACTCAAAAAGATTATTGTTTTTAACATCTTCGGTAGATATATCTAGTTTACCACCTGATATTTCCTTGATGTTTTTAATAATCACAGCATCATCTACATTTTCTTTATTCCAGGTTTGATAAAACCCTTTCATAAGCTTACCCAGATAGATGATAGCTCCCTTACGCTCCTCCTCAGTTTCGGCAGCGATAGCTTTGTCTATCAGCTTTTCAATATTCTTGCCATAATGTTTATATGTAACAGGATCTGTATTATAAGATAGCCTTTTTGGTTTTTTGGTAAGAATATCTACTTCCGGCATGGGGAAGGGAGCGTCTACATCTAGCTCAAAATTCGTCATGATAAAGAGGTCATCCCAAAGCTTCTGGGTTGTCTCGTTGTTTTCTCTTACGCTAGGGTTAAGCTGGCGCATCAGTTCTATTAAAGTAGTAGCATAGCGAGTACGCTTATCTTTGTCTTCAATCGTCATAATATGTTCCGCCAGCTTTTGTACGTTTCTGCCGTATTCTTTCAGAATGACGTTAGACTTACTCGTATTGTATTCAAACATCTTTTATTGGTTTTTTTGATAATATATGTTATTCATCGTGAATTTTAAGCTTGGCAAAGCTAAGCAATAGCGTTTTTTCTCCTACATCATTGAAATCTACCTTGGCTTTTCGGTTTGAGCCTTCCTGATCCAGGTTTTTAACAATGCCAAAACCAAACTTGGGGTGTTCCACCTTCATTCCCGCAGCTAACTGACTGGTGTCGCTGGGAGCAAAGTCAGGAGAGGGCTTGTAAGAAGACTTGCTGGTATTTACCGTGGGCTTTCGGCTGCGATCTCTTTTAATACTTTTGAGTAATACTCTGGCATGATCGGTATCTCCTACTACTGAGCGTGTACCCATTGCTTTGTTAATCATTACATAAGTTGGGTCTATTTCTTCCAGAAAACGACTGGGCTCACAATTTTTCAACCTACCAAAGCGGTAGCGAGAAAGTGCGTAAGAAAGCACCAATCTGTGCATAGATCGGGTAATTGCTACATAAAACAAGCGGCGCTCTTCTTCCAGATCTGTACGGCTGCTTAGCATCATTTGGGAGGGGAATAGGTCCTCTTCCATACCTACCACATATACATGAGGGAACTCAAGCCCTTTAGCCATGTGTATGGTCATCAGTGTTACCTGGTCTTCATCATCTTCTCCCGACTGATCTACAGAGGTAAGTAGCGCTACTTCCTGAAGAAATGCTCCCATACTTTTGTCTTCGGCTTCGGGGTTATCCACAAACTCCTTGATGGCGTTTAGCAACTCCTGTACGTTTTCATAGCGGTTAAGCCCTTCTATGGTTTTGTCTTCGTAAAGCTCTCTGAGCAAACCAGAACCTTTGGCAATATGCGAGGCTGCCTCAAAAGCATCTGTTTTTTCAGCCATAAGCATAAAGCCCTTCATCATATCTTTAAAAGAAACCAGCGCATTAGCAGTACGTCCACTAAAGAACTGATGGGCATTTTTAAGAACATCCCAGATGGGCATGTCATGCTCATAAGCAGTAACGACCACCTTGTCTACGGTAGCGGCTCCTATACCACGTTTGGGCAGATTGACTATTCTACGAAAAGCCTGCTCATCGCTCTGGTTAACCACAAAACGCATGTACGCAATAATATCTTTGATCTCCCGGCGCTGGTAGAAGGAGAGGCCTCCAATAATTTTATATTTGATGTTTCGCTTTCTCAAAGCTTCTTCTATCGCTCGCGACTGGCTGTTGGTACGATACAAAATAGCAAAGTCGCTATAGCGGGCGTGTGTATTATTCTTTTCTTCAAAAATGGAGTAAGCTACCAGGCGTCCTTCTTCCTGGTCAGAGGTGGCTTTTATTACTTCTACTAGCTTTCCCTCATCGTTGGCCGTCCAGATATTTTTTTTGAGCTGTGATTTATTTTTACGAATGACGGAGTTAGCAGCCTCAATTATATTTTTAGTAGAGCGGTAATTTTGTTCCAGCTTAAATACATTTAGGTCAGGAAAGTCTTTCTCAAAGTTGAGGATGTTTTGAATATCTGCTCCTCTAAAAGCGTAAATACTTTGGGCGTCATCTCCTACTACACAAATATTACGACGCACCGCCGCCAGCTTTTTTGTAATAAGGTACTGAGAGAAGTTAGTATCCTGAAACTCATCTACCAACACATAGTGGAAGCGATGCTGGTACTTATTAAGTACATCAGGGTGTTCTCTAAATAGTACATTGGTATTAAAGAGAAGGTCGTCAAAGTCCATAGCATCGGACTTAAAACAGCGCTCTACATAAGTTTTGTAAATTTTACCCATATGAGGCTTGGCAGCGCTTTCGTCTTCTGACTTAATCATAGGGTTGTTATTATATTCTTTCCAAGAGATTAGGCGGTTCTTGGAGCTCGAAATTCGGTTAAGCACCATTCCTGGCTTGTATACCTTGTCATCTAGCTTCAGCTCTTTAAGTATATTTTTGATAAGAGACTTGGAGTCATCCGTATCATAAATAGTAAAGTTACTCTGATAGCCAATTTTGCTGGCTTCGGCTCTTAAGATACGGGCAAATATAGAGTGGAAAGTCCCCATCCACAGGTTTCGGGCTTCAGTGCCTACTACACTCTCTATACGATCGCGCATTTCTTTGGCCGCTTTATTGGTAAAGGTGAGCGCTAGAATATTAAAAGGATCTACGTTTTTTTCTTTGATAAGGTAGGCAATACGATAGGTAAGTACCCTAGTTTTACCGGAACCCGCACCGGCAATAATCATCGTTGGCCCTTCTGTATGGGTGACCCCATTCCGCTGCGGTTCGTTCAAGCTGTCCAGAAAATTCATAAAGTATCAGGTTTTCCCGTGCAATTTATCAATAAGTCTCTCTTAATCATAAAGAAAGGCAGGAACAAGCTTCAGAGATGAAGCTCTTAATTTAGTGCATAGTTGTAAAAAAATCAGCATCTAATAAAGCCTCTGATCAGGCTTTCTGTTTTGCACTGCTAAATCAATCAGACTGCAAAGCTAATGATTTCTTTACAACTAATATGAATAAGCTTCTTGTTCATTTTTGCAGCAAAAAATCGTAAATATTAAAGCCGTGGCAAAAAACGCGCTTGTAGTTATGATGGGTGTTAAAAATTCTTTGAGTCTTTTATGTTAATTTTTGATTTTCTGACAAATAGCTATATCTTTGCAGTTCTTTAAACCCAAGAGCGATAATTCCTGTTAGGACAGTAAAGAAATATTTTAGCGATGGCAAATCATAAATCTGCATTAAAACGTATTCGTTCTACTGAAACTAGACGTGAGAGAAACCGTTATCAGTTGAAGACTACCCGTACTTTTGTTAAAAGGTTAAGAAATACCACGGACAAAGCTGAGGCAGAAGAGCTTTACAAAAAGGTATCTTCTATGCTGGACAAACTAGCGAAAAAGAACATTATTCATAAGAACAACGCAGCTCACAAAAAAGCTAAGCTTGCTAAGCATGTGAATGAACTTGCGTAAATTCTTACATCAATATATTACAAGGCCTTACGCTTTCTTAGTGTAAGGCTTTTTTGTTTGCTTTGGGCTCTCAAAATTGTGTAGCTTATGGCAAACCGATACGCCTTCCGCGAAAAAGGAATACTGAGTTGGGCTGAGGAAGATCGTCCTCGCGAAAAGCTGCTCACCAGGGGCAGAACAGCTCTTACAGATGCTGAGCTAATTGCTATCCTGATTGGCTCAGGAACCCGCAACAAAAGCGCAGTAGACCTCAGCAAAGAAATTCTGGCCAGTGTAAACTATAACCTTCATGAGCTGGCAAAACTCACAGTGAGCGATTTGCAAAAATTTGATGGCATAGGCGAAGCTAAAGCCATTAGCATTGTGAGTGCCCTGGAACTAGGCCGCCGCCGCAAAGAAGTAGAACCACTCAAAAGAGAAAAAATTACCTGCTCCGAAGATGCTTATCGGGTAGTGCAGCCTTATCTCATGGATCAGGCAGTAGAGCAGTTCTGGATCATTCTGCTGAATAGAGCCAATTTGGTTATTAAACCTGAGTTAATTAGCGAAGGTGGGGTTTCTGGTACTGTAGCAGACCCCAAAGTTATCTTTAAAAAAGCTCTGGACAAGCTGGCCAGTTCTATCATTCTGGTGCATAACCACCCTTCCGGAAATCTGACACCCAGCCAGGCAGATCTACAGCTTACCCGAAAGTTAAAAGAAGCGGGTAAAAGTCTGGACCTTCCGGTTTTAGATCATCTTATTTTTACAGACCATGCATATTACAGCTTTGCCGATGAAGGTATGTTATGATCGCTGAAGATTTCTGAGCCTGTGTATTGTCTTATCTTTTTTTGCTCCTAACTTTATCGCCCTTCATGTAGACAAAAAAGATTTTTGTTTAGTGGAAAATGATTACTAATGTGGGTTATGAAAAAGATTATTCCAGTTATTGTTATTGTAGTTATTGGCATTAGTGTGCTTTACACTTTGCAAGGGGGCGAAACGGAAGAAGAGTATATAGAACGGATAGTAGAAGAAAGAGAAAGAACAGAACGTTTTATGCAATCTTCTGATGAGTCTCCTTTTGCTCCAGAAGATATCACGTATAAAGGGCTTCGTTTTTTTGAGCCAAAACCTGCGTACAAAGTAAGAGCTCGCCTTACACCTATACAGAACAAAAAGCTGCTGAAAATGCCTACCTCTACTGGCGAGGAAGAGAAGTACATCCGTTATGCTTATGCGGATTTTGAAATAGAAGGGCAACAGGCTCGCCTATTGGTATTGCAACCTTTTGATTCGCAAACTAAACTTTTTGTGCCTTTTGCTGATGCTACCAGTGGAGGTGAGACTTATGGTGGGGGTAGGTATATGGACATAGAAATGCCTGCGCGTACTGGTAGTAAAAGTATAAAGCTGGATTTTAACAAAGCTTATAACCCCTATTGCGCTTATAACCCCACTTACAGTTGTCCGTTGCCGCCTAAAGAGAATATCTTAGCATTTCCTGTAGAGGCAGGCGAGAAGGCATATAAAGAGTAAATTAAAAACACCCCCTCATCGCTATCATTTACATCAATGATTTTGAAGAGGAGGTGAAAAATATGTTTTGAGAGTATTAAGATAATACGCCTAATTCTTGCCCAATTTCTTTGAAAGCAGCAATAGCGGTATCCAGATGCTCTTTTTCATGTACTGCGGATATCTGAACACGAATACGTGCCTGGCCTTTTGGGACTACCGGATAGTAAAAGCCAATAACATAAATTCCTTTCTCTAGCAGGCGCTCGGCAAACTGTTGGGCTAAGGGTGCATCATAAAGCATAATTGGTACAATAGCATGGGTGCCTGGTTTAATATCAAACCCAGCAGCCGTCATGTGCTCGCGAAAATAGCTGGTATTTTCTTCTAGTTTATCTCTGAGCTCGGTAGTCTCAGAAAGCAGGTCAATCACAGCAATGGAAGCACCAGTTATAGAAGGAGCCAGGGTATTTGAAAAAAGATAGGGGCGTGAGCGTTGGCGCAGTATATCTACAATTTCTTTGCGAGCGCTGGTAAAGCCTCCACTTGCTCCTCCCAGAGCTTTGCCTAAAGTGCCGGTAATAATATCTACTCTACCCATAACATCATGATGCTCATGTACGCCTCTACCAGTTTTGCCCATAAACCCGGTAGAGTGGCACTCGTCGGACATTACTAGAGCTTTATATTTATCGGCCAGGTCGCAGATTTTATCTAGCTGAGCAATGGTGCCATCCATAGAAAACACTCCATCGGTAACAATAATACGATGACGTGCTCCCTCCGCTTCTTTTAGCTTTTCTTCAAGATCCTGCATATCGTTATGCTTGTAGCGGTAGCGTTGCGCCTTGCATAGTCTTACTCCATCTATAATTGAAGCATGGTTAAGTGCATCGGAGATAATGGCATCTTCGGGGCCCAGTAATGGCTCAAATACGCCTCCGTTGGCGTCAAAAGCGGCCGCATAAAGAATGGTATCTTCCATTCCCAGAAAGTCAGAAATCTTTTGTTCAAGTGTTTTATGGATGTCTTGTGTTCCGCAAATAAATCTTACCGAAGACATACCATAACCGTGGGTATCAATACTTGCTTTGGCCGCTTCTATAACTTTAGGGTGAGCAGAAAGCCCCAGATAGTTGTTGGCGCAGAAGTTAATTACTTCTTTTCCGCTGGTAGTCTTAATTACAGCACCTTGAGGCGTAGTAATTACTCGCTCGTTTTTATATAGACCAGCCTCTTTTATCTCGGCCAGTTCTTTTTCTAAGGCAGGTTTTAGGGTTTCGTACATAAGGTATGGTATTTGAATTATGCTTAACTAACTATATAGCTAAAGTATCGTTATGTTATAAATATATTTTGTGAGTCTGTAGACTCAGGTTTTGCAAATTTCATATTTTTGCACTCAAAAATAAGTGGTTCATTAAATATTGTTTACAAAATCTCCAATACTGAACCTTAAGTAAGAAAATGCCTGCGGGGCAAATGAAGAATGACAGAGCAAACAAAAATTTTGGTGATCGGTGCAAATGGACAGCTAGGAACAGAGCTTACCCTGGCACTACAGGAGCAATACGGTTACGAACAGGTAATAACATCTGATATCCATCCTCCCAAACAGCAGCATGCCCTCTTTGAACCCCTCAATATACTGGATAAAGAACGGCTTACGGCTTTAGTTGAAAAACACGAAATTACAGATGTCTATCTTTTGGCTGCCATACTTTCGGCAAAAGGAGAGCAGAACCCTATGCTAACCTGGCAAGTAAATATTGATGGGTTAATGCACGTGCTTGAACTCGCTCGTGATGGTAAGGTGAAAAAAATCTTTTGGCCCAGCTCTATTGCCGTATTTGGTACTACTACACCCAAACAAAACACCCCTCAGGAGACAATTACCTCTCCTACTACCATGTACGGCATTAGTAAGCTTTCCGGAGAAAGACTATGTGCCTACTATGCGCAAAAATTTGGCGTTGACGTACGTAGCATTCGTTATCCGGGACTTATTGGTTACAAAGCGCTTCCGGGAGGTGGAACTACAGATTTTGCGGTAGAAATTTACCATAAGGCATTGGAAGGCGAAGTGTACCATTGTTTCTTAAAAGAAGATACGGTGCTGCCGCTGATGTATATGCCTGATGCTGTACGCGCTACCATAGAGCTGATGCAGGCGGAAGAAGATGGTATAAGCGTGCGCTCAAGCTACAATCTGGCAGGTTTTAGCTGCTCTCCAAGAGATATTACTGAAGTCATCCAGAAAAGTATGTCTGACTTTGATGCAGTATATGAGCCTGATTTTCGTCAAAAAATCGCAGATAGCTGGCCTAATAGCATAGACGACCAGCAGGCTCAAGAGGACTGGGGCTGGAAGCCGGAGTTTGATCTGCAAGCTATGACTGAGGATATGCTGCTAAACCTGAAAAAGCAGAAAGAAGCGGTATCTGCAGCAAATATATCGTAGGCTATAAAAAAGTCCTTAGCAGAAACATCTTTTGAGGTTCTGATAAGGACTCAGTTTTTTTTCTTTAATTTATCGTACGTTAAGTTTTTCGTTATTCCCCACAACTTCCCTAGCGGATTTTCCGGTTACCATAGCTTTGGCCAAAGCGTATAGCTGTACCATTTTGTTGGAAGTAACATCCTAATACTCTGCTTATTCAATAGTAATTTTTATCAGGCAGATGTCTGGATTTTCCAGGCCCTGAGCAAACCAGGCTTTCATAAAAGGGCTCCACAGATGGTGCATTTTAGCTTTATCTTCTACTATTTCCGCTCTGCCCGACACTGAGACATAAGTGTCCTTTTCAGGGTTTGAATAAGATAAGTTTACTCTTCTGTTCTATAACGTCTGGCTTATCAGACTGGTTGCTGGTAAAAAACCAAAGTATACCGCTGGAATCTACTTTAGTGGTATGCATGGGGCGAGAGCGTAAGCTGCCATCTTTTTCTTCGGTGGTGAGCATGGCAATATTTACTTTTTCTATCTTTTCTCTAAGCTTAATAGCTGCTTCTGCATTATTGGGTTGCTCGTGCATAACAATATATTTAGTGTCTGATTTTTAACAAGTTATACACAGGTGAACCAGAGTAGTCTAGCTATGATTGATAGGTTTCCAACTTTATTTTGTAGTTTAAACCACAAAAAAAAGCCTACCAAAAGGCAGGCTTTTACATCTTAAAACTAAAGCAGTCTATTCAGCCATTACATTCAGGCTACGCTTGATAAAGTGGGTTAGCTCAGCCCCGCTCAGCATATTCTGCGAAAGCTTGGCCAGGTCAATGGCCTGCTTGGCAATTTCCTCCTGCTTAGCCTCATCTTCTGCTTTAAGTATTTTATTTACCAAGGGGTGGTTGCCATTTATAGCTACAGAGTACTGGTCTGGCATATTACCCATCATGGCCATGCTACCACCCATAGCAGCCATATCTTTCATTCGGCGCATAAACTCAGGTAGTGTAATAACAACCGGCATCTCCTCAGGAGACATAGATTCTACTGTCACAGTCATTGCCTGATTATTAATGGCTTTTTCAAAAATCCCTTTTACGGTCTCCTGATCTTTTTCAGAAAGTACGCTCTCAATCTTTTCATCCTTCTCTACCAACTTATCCGCAGTGTCTGCATCTACTCGTTTGAGTGTGGTTTTTTCCAGCTTCTGCTCCAGCATATTGATAAAGTGACTATCCAGGGGGCCATCAAGCTCCAGTACGTCGTAAGACTTATTTTTAGCCGACTCTATAAAAGCATGCTGCTTATTTGTATCGTTGGTATATAAATAAGTCAAGCTACCGTTTTTATCAGTCTGGTTAGCTGCGATTTTCTCTTTGTACTCATCTAGAGTGTAGAACTCGCCTTCGGTATTTTTGAGGAGCGCAAACTTTACCGCTTTGTCATAGAACTTATCCTCGGAGATCATTCCGTATTTTACAAAGAGGCCGATGTTATCAAATTTCTCTTCGTAAGCCTTACGGTCTTTCTTAAATAACTCTTGAAGCTTATCGGCTACCTTCTTGGTAATATGGTTGTTAATCTTTTTAACGTTACTATCAGACTGGAGGTAGCTACGCGATACGTTAAGCGGAATATCGGGAGAGTCAATAACGCCGTGGAGCAACATCAAAAACTCAGGAACTACATCTTTAACTTCGTCGGTAATAAAAACCTGACGAGAGAATAGCTGAATTTTGTTGCGATTAAGCTCCAGTTCGTTTTTAACCTTGGGGAAGTATAGTATTCCTGTCAGGTTAAAAGGATAATCTACATTAAGGTGAATCCAGAATAAAGGATCTTCAGCGAAAGGATAAAGCTCTTTATAAAACTTCAGGTAATCTTCATCTGTAAGATCAGCTGGAGCTTTGGTCCAGAGAGGATTAGGGTTGTTGATTACTTTTTCATCAAACTCGATCTCTACCGGCAAAAACTTGCAGTATTTATCCAGAATACCCTGTAGACGAGCATTTTCTAAAAACTCTTCTGAGTCGCTATTGACATGCAGAATAATGTCAGTACCATTTTCTTTTTTGTCGGCGGTCTCTATCTGAAACTCGGTACTTCCATCGCAGGTCCAGTGTACGGCTTCAGTTTCTTCCTGATAAGATTTGGTGTAGATCTCTACCTGGTCAGAAACCATAAAAGCGGAGTAAAACCCAAGGCCAAAGTGCCCGATGATCTGCTTATCTTCACCTTTATCTTTATACTTTTCTACAAATTCGGTAGCTCCGGAGAAAGCGATCTGGTTAATGTATTTTTTTACCTCTTCGGCAGTCATACCAATACCTCTATCGCTTATGGTAATGGTTTTCTTGTCCTTATCAATAGAAACTTTAATCTTCTGGTCGTCCAGGTCTTGTTTGTACTCGCCCATGGCGGCCAGACTGCGAAGCTTCTGAGTAGCATCTACTGCATTAGAAACCAGCTCTCTTAAAAAAATCTCATGATCCGAGTACAGATATTTCTTAATAATGGGAAATATATTCTCGGTATTAATCGATATCGTACCTTTTTCTTCTACCATATTGTTGTGGCTTTTATTAGTTATCTTTTTTGGAATGACCAAACTTTGTTCCATCCCTAAAATAGGCAGACATATCCCGCTTAGGCTGACAGCTTGGCAGACTAATCAAAGAAACTGGCATTCCAGCTTTAGTGGATTATGACAATTAGTAAGACTAAAACCAGGCAGTAAAGAACTGAAATACTGCATGTATCCCTAAATTAAGTAGAGAAAAAAGCAGCCATAAGAGCAATAGGGCAAACAACAGAAAGATATACTTGAGTTGAGGTAGGCTTCGCATGAGATCATTCCAGTAAATCCAGCCAAACCAACGGACTATCCTATAATAGAGTAGGCTCAAAGCGAACTTATTAAGCTGTAGCTCATCCAAAAAAATTAGGTCGGTGGTTTTGCGTGATACTTGACCCTTATACTCATGCCGGAACTGATAAAGGGCATCGTGGATAAGAGAGGCGTAATATGTTTTGGGTTTAGCGGAAAAGAGGTCTACAATGCCATCGGGTGTGCCTACATATATATCCCAGAAGAAAAACTTGGGAGAGCACCCATCCCAGGCGTAGCCCTGGCATTTGGGGTTAGAGCCTAGTAGTGTAATTTGCCCATTTTCACGAATGTCAAGCCAGTCATTACTAAAGTCCAGCCCTTTTAATCGTGTGTGGTATATTATATCATTAGTTTCTACAAATACATAGGGTCTAGGCTCCATGCCACAAGGATAAAAATTTTAACGAAGACGGTCTACCGAGCGAACTAGTTTTTCGTCGCGACGGATAAAGCGATTAGCCATTACATTAAGCAGTAATGCTACGCAGGGAAAAATAAAACCGATATCGTAACTGCCTCTGGCTGTCTGATCTATAATTTTTTCACCCTCAAAACTGTACCAAACAGAAAGACCCAGAGCGGCTCCCATAAATAAACTATTAAGTGCGCCTAACTTAATTTGGGTGAGGCGGTTATCATATCTGAAAATTTCGTAGAAAGCAGTAATGGTGGCCAGAACGGCAAAGATAGCAATCACCCAGGTACCCTGCTCAGTAGTGGTTTGCGTGTTTTCTCCATCGGTAGCAGCAGTAACAGTCAAATAATAAGCATTTAAAACGGCTTGTTTGCCTTCTTCCAGGTCTGTTTCCTGCCATATATCAAATATGAGCATAAGCCCCATGCAAATACCTACTCCCAGAAGAAAGATTGATTGTACTCTTTGTAACATAAGTTCGATTATTCGATATCTATACTGTTTTTTTTACGTAAATATATAGGTTACGCCAATTGGCACGAAGATATTAAGATTTGCTATAACTTTATTCATTTACAAAAGTTTAATGTTTATCTGGTACTGTAAATGGATACTATAACTGCTTCGGTGCCCGTTGATTTTGAAAGAAAAAAACAATTAGCATTATGGCTGATAATCAAGAATATAAAAAAGTTGACCAGGAAAATAATACACAAAACTCCAATGCTGACAACCAGCAGGAAGATGTGCAGAGTTCCGAAGAGCAACGCCCGCGCTATAGTGAGCGGGAGAAGGTAGAGATATTTGATAACGAATTTCTGCCCCAGATAGATTCAATGTATAACTTTGCTTACCGCCTTACTTACGATGAGGATGATGCCAAAGATTTAGTGCAGGAGACCTATCTGAAGGCGTTTCGCTTTATTGATTCGTTTCAGCGAGGAACTAACGCGAAAGCATGGTTGTTTCGGATTTTAAAAAACAGCTTCATTAACGATTTCAGAAAAAAGAGTAAGCAACCCTCTAAGGTAGATTATCAGGAGGTAGAAACTTACTATAATTCTGAAGGTGTTGATGAGAGCATCACTACAGACCTGCGCGTAGAAACAGTGCAGGACATGATAGGTGATGAGGTATCTACGGCGCTTAACTCCCTTGCGGTAGATTTCAGAACAGTAATCATCCTTTGTGACCTGGAAGGATTTACTTATGAGGAGATGGCCAAAATTTTAGATATACCCATAGGTACAGTAAGGTCTAGGTTGCACCGGGCTAGAAACCTTTTAAAAGACAAGCTCAAGTCGTACGCTGATTCTATGGGCTATTAATTTTTTTATTTTTTAATCATATTCAACCGAATTTTGTAAAAATTTTTAACCTTGCTAATATGGAAACCTTATCTAGAGAAAGTCCACAGTACAAGCGTTGCATGGAGCTCTTGCCTCTGGTACTAGACCGTGAAGCTACGACAGAAGATGTGGATTTCTTTCATAACCATGTGAAACACTGGCCGGAGGTGTTAGATTGCTATGAGAAAGAAACCGCTTTCCGATTGGCCATTAAACAGAAATTAGGTAGTTTGCCAGCTCCTGAAGAATTACTAACGAGCATAAGAGACCGAATAAAACAAGCTTCCTAAATGCAAGAAGGAAAGGCCTTTATCTTTTCAGCCCCATCAGGTTCGGGCAAAACTACTATCGTAAAACATTTATTAGCACTTAATCCGAGCCTGAGCTTTTCTATTTCAGCATGTACCCGATCACAGCGCCCTAACGAGGTCCATGGTCGGGATTATTATTTTATGAGCCCTGCTGAATTTAAATCCAAAATTGAAGATAATGCTTTTGTAGAGTGGGAAGAGGTATACGAAGGCAAATATTATGGCACCCTACTTTCTGAAGTAGAAAGAATCTGGCAACAGGGTAAGCATGTAGTTTTTGATGTAGATGTGCTGGGCGGTATAAACTTAAAGAAATTTTTTGGAGATCGTGCTCTGGCTATTTTTGTAAAGGTGCCTTCTATAGATATGCTGAGAGAGCGGCTAACTGCCAGAAATACTGAGTCAGCCGAGAGTTTGAATCAGAGGATAGCCAAAGCCGAAGAAGAGTTGCAGTACGAAAAAGACTTTGATATTACCCTGGTTAATGATCATCTGGAAGAAGCTTTAGCGCGTGCTCAGCAGTATTTTCATAATTTTGTAGAAAAAGGTAAAGTAGCACTTTAGCAAAAACTGGCTTTATTACTTTTATATTTACCTTTGACATTCAAATTTTCTTAACTTTTATATTGCAGACCAGTTGCACTACTGTTTTTGTTATTGTAGCAATATGGAAATGGCTGTAGTCAAAATTTTTTATTCAAAGAAACGATCTGCACTTGACTAGCAGTTTTAAGCTAATCAAGAGATCAGATTATTACCTTATTATCATACTGTATGATCAAGTCAATGACCGGCTATGGTAAAGCTTCTCAAGAGTCAGACTCTTTTGATATTACCGTAGAGGTAAAAACCCTGAATTCTAAATATCTGGACATCAACCTTAAGCTTCCTCGCCTGTTTGGTGAGCGTGAGATAGAAGTAAGGCAGCTGATTTCTGAAAAACTACAGAGAGGTAAAGTTTCGCTAGCTGTAGATTTCAGAGGAAAAGGACAGCTCGGTGGCGAACCTTCAGTTAATCAGGAGCTTTTAAAGGCTTACTATCAGCTGTATAAACAAACGGCAGGGGAATTAGATGCTCCACAACAGGATCTGTTTCGTTTGGCAGTACAGTCTCCAGATGTATTACAGCCTATAGTGCAGGAAAGTGCCGACCAAGAGGTTTGGAAAGTAGTAAAACAGGTAATTGAAGAGGCTCTGCAGCAGTGCAACCAGTTTAGATCTCAGGAGGGCGATGCATTAATGAAAGATTTTAGCCAATGTGCTACCAACATTAAAATAGCACTGGAAGAAGTCAAAAAACAGGCTCCTATACGAGATCAGCGGTTAAGGCAAAAGCTGCAAACACAAATGGAAGACTCTTTTGCCAAGGATATCGTAGACCAAAACCGATTTGAGCAGGAACTTATCTATTATATAGAAAAGCTGGACGTAAACGAAGAAATTGTTCGCCTGAGCAACCATCTGGATTATTTTAAAGAGGTGTTACACAGCCCGGATGTACATGGCAAAAAGCTTGGGTTCATTTCTCAGGAGATGGGTAGAGAAATTAATACTATTGGCTCTAAGGCTAATGATGCCAGCATACAGCGTTCGGTAGTCGGCATGAAGGAAGAGTTAGAAAAAATAAAGGAACAGGTATTGAATGTACTGTAGTTTCACTCCTTGGGTTCATCGTAGATCATTCTTCCCCACTCTTCTATATCTACGAAGTCCATATCTTCTGAGGAGCTTTTATACAGTCGGTTAATTTCTGAAAGTAGCTCCTGTATAGCTGCCTGGTCTTCTATTCTTATTATAGATTCATAATTGCTGTTCAACGAAGAACAGGTAAAGTCTGCAGAACCCAGGTAGGCTATTTTTTGGTCTATGACAAAAGCCTTCGCATGAATGAAGTGCTTGCTGCTGTTCCGTATTTTCTGGTTTTGAGGGTCAATAAAAATTTTTAAAGGAAAAGTAGTTTTGTAGGTGTAGCGATAAATAGATGTACGACTGAGCTCGGTAGCTGCTGCGTAAATAACCAGAGCCGCGATCAAAAAGAGCCCAATAAAACAAATAAGAGCATAGGTATAGTAATAGAAGTAAGTGTAAACACTAGCGACAATAAAACTTACCAGTGCAATGGCCAAAAACTTTATCAGGTCTTTGAGCGATTCTTTCTTCTGTTCTGCTTCACTATCTTTTCTTTTGTATTGCCTAATTAGTTCTACTCTGAAATCATAATCTTCCAGGTTGCCGATCATGTTCTGGCACAAGGTGGTCAGGAGGGTAACCTTAATATTTTGCTGGTGCAAATCCAGTAATAAGCGCATCTGTTCGGTATTAAGGTTAGGAGATAATACGCTTACTTCATGCCGTGCCGAACGTATATCTTCCAGCAATTGTTTTCCGGCATTAGTACCCATATGTACGGTGGCTTCTTTAATAGCAGCTTGCATAGTATGTAGGAGGAGTTTGTAGAAAGTATAACGTTCTATATGGGCTTTCATGATATAAAAGGCTCTTTTTACATTGTTTTTATGTTAGTTTTGTGAGCCTAAGCATTGTGATATTGAAACATTTACAACAGAGTATGATAAAAAATCTGCTGTCTTGTTTACTAGCTTTACTAGTCTTATTTTCCTGCCAGCAGGAAGAAGCTATAGAAAAACCTAAAGGGCTGGTGTCCGAAGAAAAGATGATCTCATTTTTGATAGATATGCATATGGCAGAAGCCAAAGTAAGCTATGCCAAAGTGAAGGATAGAGATTCTTTGGAAATTATTTTTAGAAATTATGAGCAGGCGCTATTTGAGAAACACCAAATCCAGGACTCCGCATATTACCGCAGTTACGAGTATTATCTCTCCGATATGGAGAAGATGAATGAGATCTACAGTGCGGTGGTAGATAGCCTTAGTGTACTCAATAGTATAGAAAAGAAAAAAGACCAGGGTATAAGCGAGGGTGAGTAGCTGAAAATCATAGTTCTAGAAAGAAACCATGTGTGACCATTGCTAAGTCTTAAATGTAACTATTCTAAGATAATGTGCGGCTGCTCAGAGTTTAGCCATGATAAAAAAGTTTAGGCAAAGAGGCTGTGAAAACATCTTTAGCATGAAAGATGCTGAATAAAAAAAATCATTCTAATTTTGCTGAAATTACATATAGTTTATATAGCAAAGCGAGACGAATTTCTGTTTGATGAAGAATTTAAAAATATCTTACTTACAGTAAGGCATGACAAAATAAAGCTTTAAAAAAGCTTCTACTTAATACAAATTTGCATAATTTCAAATGCGTTTCATTAGTATAACTCAAACCACTTTATTTACTAAGACATGGGATTGTTCGACTTTTTCTCCAGTGATATAGCGATTGACCTGGGCACAGCTAACACATTAATTATCAACAAGGAGAAGATAGTAGTAGACGAGCCTTCCATTATCGCCATTGACCGTACTACCAACAAGGTGTTGGCGATTGGAAGACAGGCAATGCAGATGCATGAAAAAACCCATGAGAATATTAAAACGATCCGCCCCCTGAAGGATGGTGTAATTGCCGACTTCCACGCTGCCGAACATATGATTCGGGGAATGATCAAGATGATTGATATGGGCAATCGTTACATCCCTTCTTCTCATCGTATGATCATCTGTATCCCTTCTGGCATTACCGAAGTTGAAAAAAGAGCAGTAAGAGACTCTGCTGAGCACGCCGGAGCCAAAGAAGTATATATGATTCATGAGCCTATTGCTGCTGCTATTGGTATTGGTATAGATATTGACCAGCCTGTAGGGTCTATGGTCGTTGATATTGGAGGTGGTACAACCGAGATTGCAGTGATTGCGCTCTCTGGTATTGTATGTGATCAGTCAATTAGAACGGCTGGAGACACCTTTAACAAAGATATTCTGGATTATATGCGCCGTCAGCACAATCTGCTAATTGGTGAGCGTTCTGCAGAAAAGGTGAAAGTAGAAGTGGGTTCTGCCCTTACAGAATTGGATGATGAACCCGATGACTACGAAATCAGAGGACGAGATCTAATGACGGGTATTCCTAAAGTGATAAAAGTTTCTTATTCTGAAATTGCTTTTGCGTTAGATAAGTCTATCTCAAAAATTGAAGAGGCAGTACTTAAAGCCTTGGAAATTTCTCCACCAGAACTCTCTGCCGATATCTACGATAATGGTATTCACCTGACCGGAGGCGGAGCTTTACTACGAGGACTGGACAAGCGATTAGCTCTTAAAACCAAGCTTCCTGTACACGTAGCTGATGATCCTTTACGTGCAGTAGTAAGAGGAACCGGTGTAGCTCTTAAGAAATTTGATTCTTTCAAATCTGTATTGATGACCTAAAAAAGTAGATGCATAGTTTATTAACATTTCTGTACAATTACAGGTCTTCATTCTTATTCATTCTTCTTGAGGCATTAAGTGTCTTCTTTATTGTAAATAACAATTACTATCATCAGGCAGCGGTGCTCAACTCATCCAACAGGTTGGTGGCTTCAGTTATGTCAACTACCAACTCTGTCTCTGAGTACTTCTCTCTTAAGGAAGTAAACCAACGCCTTGCGGCAGAGAATGCCCGTCTGCATGAGCTGATGATCAGTGGCGAGCCTAATAATGTTAATAGTTTTATGTTTAAAGACTCATTGGCGCTGGAAGCTCTGGCAGAAGATTCTGTGTTTATATTGCCCGATATAAGAAGCAAAAGTGATAGTGTAAGAATGAAGCAGTTTGCTTTTATTCCTGCCAAAGTGGTAGACAATACTGTACATCGTGCTAAAAACTATGTAACGATTAATAAAGGTCGTCTGGATGGAATAGAGCCAGATATGGGGGTAATTAGCCCAGATGGAGTGGTTGGAAAAGTAAAAGATGTCTCAGATCATTTTGCGGTTATTACTTCTGTGCTACATACCAATATGTTTGTCTCTGCCCTGGTTAAGAGGTCAAACACTTTAGGGTCAATTATTTGGGAGGGAACAAACCCAAATATTGCCGGGCTAGACAATATTCCTATTCATATCAACATTATTAATGGTGACACTATAGTAACTTCCGGCTATAGTGGCATATACCCGCCTAATACTATGATTGGTACCGTGGCGGAGGTAAGACCGGAAGAAGATGCTGCATTTTACGACATTGACATTCAGCTTTCCAATGATTTCTATCGGTTGTCATATGTCTATGTAGTGAAGAACCTGCTAAGAAACGAACAGGACTCACTGGAAAACATCATTACTGCTAATGAATAGCCGCTACTTAATACCGCAGGCCGTCAATTTTGTAGTTTATATACTGCTACAGGTTTTTATCGTTAGAAACATGGTGCTTTTTGATGTAGCATTCTGTTTTGTATACGTTGCGTTTTTATTGCTTCTTCCAATAGAGGCAGCATCTATTACCTGCATGCTGCTTGGTTTTGCAACCGGACTGGTAGTTGATATTTTTTATAATACTTTTGGAATTCATGCTGCTGCCTGTGTGTTCATTATGTATATCAGGCGATACTGGATAGGTGCACTTACCCCACGGGGTGGATATGATATTGGCATGACGCCCAGCCCTCGTGCCATGGGCTTAAAATGGTTTTTTACCTACGCTGTTCCTTTAATTCTGCTGCACCATGCCATTGTGTTTTTTGTGGAAATAGGAGGCTTTAGCCTGTTCTCTTATACACTTATAAAAATACTGGCCAGTACCGCATTTACCTTTATCTTAGTTACGGTAATTCAGTACATTATTCATACGCCCAGAAGAACTGTTCTATGAAGAATAGTAATAGAAAATACATTATCCGCGGGGCAGTGGTGCTTATCGCGGTAGTATTTATCATCAAATTATTTTCCATACAAGTCCTTAGCACCGATTATCGGGATAAAGCAGAAAGCAATATTGTAGAGCGCGAAATTCGCTATCCTTTTCGTGGTCTTATATACGACCGCAATGGTAAACTAATTGTATTTAATGCCCCTGTATATGACCTGGAGGTAATCCCTAAAGAAGTAGAACTAACAGACACTTTAGCTTTTTGCCAGCTTTTCGGTATAAGTAAAGAAGATTTTATAGAAAAGATAAGAAAAGCCAAAGCCTACTCCTACGTTAAGCCTTCTGTTTTTATCAAGCAGATTTCAAATAAAACATTTGCTACTGTTCAGGATTACCTGATCAACTATCCCGGATTTAGGATACAGGCGCGTACCAATCGTGCTTATACACACCGTAGCCTTGCTAACGCGCTAGGCTATATTGGCGAAATTAGTAGGTACCAGCTTGAGAAAGATAGTATCAATTACTATCGGCAGGGCGACTATGTAGGCCTAAGTGGTATTGAGTCTATGTACGAAAAGCAATTGAGAGGTAAAAGAGGGGTTAAGTATAAGATGGTAAACGTACGGGGTATAGAGAAAGGCTCTTTTAAAGATGGAGCATTAGACACACTCTCAATTCCTGGAGAAAACCTGCAAAGTACTATTGACATAGATTTGCAGGAATATGCTGAAACCCTGATGATGGGTAAAAAAGGCAGTGTAGTAGCCATTGAGCCCAAAACAGGCGAAGTGCTCACTTTTGTGACTGCCCCATCTTATGATCCGAATATGCTTTCGGGTAGAGAGTATAGTAAGAATTATGCTAAACTTTTAGGCGATACAGCTAAACCTCTTTTTAACCGCCCACTGATGGGTGCTTTCCCTCCTGGATCTATCTTTAAGACAGTGCAGGCGCTTATTGGTTTGCAGGAAGGAGTAATTACTCCTCAAACCCGGTTCTATTGCGATAGAAGCATCATTGCCTGCCACGGGCCGCACTCCAACGAAGATTTAAAGGGGGCTATAGAAGTATCTTGTAATCCTTATTTCTGGCATACTTACAGAAAAATATTGAACCAAAACGTATCGGATAATACGTTTATCGATACCGAGCTGGGACTAGAAAACTGGCGTAAGCATGTAATGAGCTTTGGTATGGGGCGGTCGTTAGGCATTGATCTGCCTCATGAAAGAGGCGGGTATGTACCTGCTCCTTCTCTGTACGACAAAATCTATGGCGACAATCGCTGGAAGTTTTCTACCATTTACTCCAATGCAATTGGGCAGGGAGAGCTTGAGATAGTGCCTGTACAAATGGCCAACCTGGCAGCTATTATTGCCAACCGGGGATATTACATTACACCTCACCTTATTAAGTCTATAGGTGAAGATGGGCGCCCCTTAGAGAAATATCGAGAGAAAAACTACACTACCGTGGATGCCAAACATTTTGATGTAGTAGTAGAGGCAATGCATGATGTGGTTGAAAGAGGTACCGGATCGTACCGCGCTAAGCTCAAGGGTATTGAAGTTTGCGGTAAAACCGGAACTGTACAAAACAATAAGGGTGAAGACCACTCTGTATTTATTGCTTTTGCTCCAAAAGACGATCCACAAATTGCACTAGCTGTGTATGTGGAAAATGCAGGACAGGGAGCGCGTGCCGCGGCAGGTATTTCCGGCCTGATGATTGAAAAATACCTGAACGGTTGTACAGATCGTGCACAGATGGAAGATTATATTTTAAAAGGAGACTTTATATACTAAGTGAGAGAGCATAATAATTTAGTAAATCGTATTGACTGGGGAGTCATCCTGTTGTACTTTTTATTGGTAGGACTGGGCTGGCTCAATATTTTTGCTGTAGTCTATGACGCGCAAAATCCAGACCTCAGTATTTTTGATACTTCAATCAATTCTGGAAGACAGCTTATCTGGATAGGTACCTCTGCTGTGCTTTTCTTTATTATTATGCTGACCGACTTCAGGTTCTACGATTCATTTGCCTATTTTATTTACGGTGGTATAATTCTGATACTCACCTTTGTACTGCTTTTTGGTACTGAAGTCGCGGGTTCTAAATCCTGGTTTTCTATTGGTAGTTTCAGGCTTCAACCCTCAGAGTTTGCCAAATTTGCTACTGCTTTAGCCGTGGCAAAATTCATCAGTTCTGATAATAAGGTATTCAGCAATATTAAGTCACAGCTTATTTTATTTGTGATAATAGGCCTGCCGGCAATACTAATTATTTTGCAGGGTGACACCGGTACGGCGATGGTATTCAGTGCCTTTCTGGTAGCTTTTTATCGCGAAGGTTTTTCTCCTCTTTTGTTAGGTGTAGGTATAGCAGCAGCTATCCTTTTTGTACTAACACTTTTTGTGCCTCAGCTCTATATGATGATCGCTGTGATCGTCACTGCTTTTCTACTTATCGGGATCAATGCTCGGAAGACAAAGCGAATAATTATGATCGCTATTTCAGCAGCAGCTGTTATGCTTGTCATCTTCAGCGTTGACTTTATAATTACAGATGTGCTAAAGCCTCACCAGCAAAACCGTATTAAGGCACTGATAAATCCGGAGGCAGATCCGTTGGGCTATGGGTGGAACGTTACCCAATCTAAAATTGCAATTGGCTCCGGCGGTATGTGGGGCAAAGGATTTTTGGAGGGTACCCAAACCAAGTTTGATTTTGTACCCGAGCAAAGTACAGACTTTATCTTTTGTACTATAGGTGAAGAGCATGGGTGGTTTGGCAGCCTTATCCTGATCGTGCTATTTGTTGCGTTACTCATTAAAGTTACAGCCATTGCCGAAAGACAAAAGGCTACCTTTGCCCGGGTTTACGGCTACAGTGTAGCAGGCATCCTCTTCTTCCATTTCTCTGTGAACATTGGTATGACCATTGGTCTGTTTCCGGTAATTGGTATTCCACTTCCTTTCTTTAGCTATGGAGGATCCTCACTGTGGGCATTTACCATACTACTGTTTATACTGGTCAAGCTGGATGCACACCGTATGCAAATACTAACTCGCTCCTAAATCAGAACCGTTTAGAAAGTAGCTCCATAAACTCCAGTACTTCCTCAGAATCCATTTTCCAGCGGTATTCCTGGGCAAAATTCTGACGTACTAGTCCTATGGCTTCTGCATAAGAGTTTTGTGCTTCAATCTTTTCTATGGCTTCCTGAAACGCTTCGGGCCGGTTGTTAAAAAGCTCTCTTACGAACATAAACTTCTGATTAACACTTATGTGCTGAGAAAGGCTGTTAATCTTCTTTTGCTGATGTAAGTCAGCCAATGTGGAGCGCTCAGATTTGTTCAGATAATCATTGAGTGTGCGGCGTGCTTCTTCCTTTTTTTCAGGTTTTTCTTCTAACTTTTCTTCTTGTATGGGAGTTGAAGGTGCTAAGGGTGCTTGAACCTGAGGAGATGCAGGTGGCAGTCTATCAGTAAATAAGTCATTGCTTTGGAGAGGAACTACATGACTAAACTTACTAATATAGGTATCAATATCTTCTGGCGGCTCCTGTAATTGTTCAAATGCCTGGCTAAATAATTCTATAATACGACTTATTTCAAACTCACGATAGGGCTCCTGGCGGCATCGTGCTACCAGTCTTTCAAAAAGTGTTTTGTTAATTTTGATGTACTTTAGTCTTTCTTCTAATTCTTCCAGGGTCCAGCTAGAGCGCCCTTCTGCGGTAAGAAGCAGGTAGTAATAGTCATAAGGAGCTAAAATCAGGTAGAGCGTATCCTGAGTGGCTTTGTTAAGCAAAGGAGCAAGATGAGCGCTATCAATCCAGATATGCTGAGATACTGTGTCCATAAACTGCCCAAGAGCTTGTTTTACCTCTGTCGCCTCATAGTTAAAGTATGGACTTCTAAGGTTTTCAACCTCTTTTTTCCAGTGTACAAAAAGCTCCTGAATTATAAAGAGGTTTACCTGTCTTATTTCTGTCAGGTTTAATATCTCCTGGCCATTTAATTTATGCTGATGCTGAAAAGCCCGAGCTCTAAGCTGCTCGCTAAAGAGGCTGCTATACTGTTTTACTGCTTCTTTTTTTAACTTGCTCTCCATAGGGATATTTATTTCTTTTGTACGTAAGCGCTATGTCTGTTTACTGCTAAAGTAAATCATATTATCTAAGCGTAGCAAGGCAAAGCTTTCACTTCAACTTTAATTCCTCAAAATTCATGTTTGTAGAACCGCAGATGGGTGGCCTCCCCTACGAAAACATTCAGGCCGGTTGGATAGAAGTAATTTGTGGCTGTATGTTTTCAGGTAAGACAGAAGAGCTGATCAGAAGGCTGAACAGAGCAATAATTGCACAGCAACATGTAGAGATATTTAAACCCTCGTTAGATACACGCTACCATACTGAGGAAGTAGTATCACATAATAAAACTCGTATAGCCTCTACTGTAGTTGATAGAGCCGAAGATATACTTGCAAAGTCAGGTAACTGCAAGGTTATTGGCATAGACGAAGCTCAGTTTTTTGATGACAAAATAGTAGAGGTGTGTAATAGCCTGGCCAATCAAGGAAAAAGAGTGATTATAGCTGGTCTGGATATGGATTATGAGGGCTTACCCTTTGGACCGATGCCGGCCTTGGTGGCAATAGCAGAGTATGTAACTAAAGTACATGCTATATGTACAGTCTGTGGTGCTCCTGCATCATTTTCTTATCGCTTGAGCCAGGAGAAAGAAAAAATGATGTTGGGTGCAAATGAACAATATGAGGCCAGGTGCAGGCTTCATTTTAATAAAGGAATGCAGGCCAGGTTACATGGTAAATAGTAGGTTCTATACATATCGTCTGGTTCTATGCGGCATAATGTACACCATAGCTCTGCCTGCCATCTCTCAGCTAAATACTGCTCAGTTGGACATACCAATAGGTAGTTGGCGTACTCACTTCTCCTATCGGGCCGGGCAAATTGTTAAAGTAGCAGAAGAGAAAGTGTATTGCGCGTCACAACAGGGGCTGTACTATTACGATAAGCAAGACCAAAGTCTCAATATACTTTCTAAATTAGATGGCCTGAGCGATGCCGGAATATCTGCCCTGGATTATGATTCTGATAGCCAGGTTTTAGCAATAGGCTATAGCAGCGCAATTCTTGATTTTGTCTCTGGTGAGGTTATTTCCAGCTTTGAGCTACTCAGTACTACAGAAGCGGAAGAGCATATTCATAGAATTGAAATTAACGGCAGTTATGCTTACTTGGCCACATCAGAAGGGGTTAGAGTTGTCAAGTTTATATCAGAGGGTGAATTAGATCCTGAGATTAAAGAATCTTATACTCGTTTGAGTAAAGAAGGGGAAAAGTTAGCTGTATATGATATTGCCCTCACTCAGGATAGCATTTACCTAGCTACGGAAGAGGGTGTAATTTCAAATGCTCTTGCTTTAAGTGTAAACAGGCAGGACTTTGCTACTTGGAAGAGATTTGATGAGGCAAGTGGGCTCCCTAATGCTCCTAGCCGTCATATAGAACAGCAAAACCAAAAAGTATATGCCGCTGTAGACAGTTATGGCGTGTATTCATTACAAGATGGAGTCTGGAAACCTAATAGTCTTACAAGCCAGAGTCAATTTACCGACCTACATGCTCAGTCTGATGTATTAGTTGCTGCTACAAAAGCAAGTGTATTTATGCTTACAGATCAAGTTTATGAGCTCAGCATACGAGGCGTAAATTCAGTAGCAATAGATGAATCCGGCATTTTATGGGTAGCTAATGAAAATGAAGGGCTAATTAAAACAGACGGACAGCAGAAGGAAAGCCTGTATCCAAATGGGCCCTCTCTAAATACGATTAGTAGTTTACATTATGAGGGAGAGCAGATTTTTGCCCTGGCGGATACTTCAAAGGCCGCCTTTTCTACTTTTAAGGAAGGACGCTGGCATACATATTTACCAGAGCAACTGAATAGTTTATGGAATGAAACGCAGACCTCTACTTTAACGGATGTCGCTTATCTGGAAGCTGAAAATACCTATTATTTTACAGCATCTGCAAATGGGATGTTAGGTTGGGATGCCGAGGGTAACTTTTCAAAAATTGCTTCTCCTTTTATAGAAGGTGAGCTTGTAAATAGCTTGCAGTCTGTGAAAAATGGACTATGGGTAGCCTCTTATCGTGCTAACCCCTTGCTACGATACTATGAGGCCTTAGACAAAACATGGAAGGAGTATAGCCTTAATGAGTTTGCAAATAGCTACCCGAATGGACTTGTAGTGACCGAAAATGGTCTGGCCTGGATGCCAAGCAGTTTAAATGGTACTGATAAGCTAAGTAATGATATCATCATTTATGATACGCAAGAGAACTCTTCCGCTAATCTTAAAGGGATTGCAGATCGCGCGAATTTGCCAGGTTCTTTATTTACAGGGCTAAGGCTTGACCTTGAAGAGGCATTGTGGCTGAGTGGCAACGAAGGTATAAGCTTTATTTCTTATCCAAATACTATAGACGCAGTGGTAGATGTAACTAAGCCCATCTTTGAAAACCAGTATCTTCTTTTCGGAAAATATGTAAGCTCTATTGCAGTTGATGGGGGTAATCGTAAATGGGTGGGGACAAATAATGGGATATGGTTATTTGAAGATACTGGAGAAGACCTGCTTTATCATTTTACCATATCCAACAGCCCTTTGCCCTCAAATACTATTATAGATATTGCTATTGATAGTAGTAATGGAGAAGTGTTTATTCTAACTGATAAAGGTTTGGTATCATTTAGGGGAACGGCAAGTCGTGGAGCGCCACTTCATCAGGAGGTGAAGATTTTTCCAAATCCGGTGCCGCCTGCATTTAACGGTCATGTAGGAATTGAAGGACTGGTAAGTGATGCGGAACTAAAGTTAACTACCGCATCGGGTACCCTGGTACGTAGCCTTAGGGCAGAGGGAGGGACCGCAGTCTGGGATATAAAAGATTACCAGGGGCAAAGAGTGGGTACCGGGGTGTATCTTTTATTTAGTGCATCAGAGGATGGTTCTCAAACTTTTATAGGCAAAATTGCTGTTATCAACTGAGATGCTACACAAAACCAGAGGTATAGTACTTAACTTCATCAAGTACAAAGAAACGTCTATAGTAACCAAAATCTACACCGAAGTATTTGGGGTACAGTCTTACATTGTAAATAGTGTAAGGGGTGGGGGCAAAAAGAGTAAAGGAAAGATATCGCTTTTTCAACCGCTTACTTTACTTGATTTAGTGGTCTATCATAAAAAAGCAACAGGCCTTAACCGTATTTCTGAAATCAAATGTCTGGAGCCATACCAAAGTATACCTTATAACTTTAAAAAGTCTGGTATTGCTCTTTTCATTACCGAGGTGCTGAGTAAATGTCTGAAAGAAGAAGAGGGGAATGAGCCACTCTTTGAATTTCTGTATCATTCATTACTTGTATTTGATCACCTTTCTGATAGCTACGAGAACTTCCACCTACAATTTTTACTAAAACTGAGCCGCTACCTTGGGTTTGAGCCGCGCTCTTCAGATGAGGTTTTTGATCAGGTACACGAGTACATTGGAAAGCCTCAGGGGGCAGGAGATGAAGGGCAAGTACTTAGCCAGCTCATTGAAGAACCTTTTACCCAATATGTAAAGAGTAATAATGCTACTCGACGCCTCTTGCTGGAAGAACTGATCAAGTTCTATCAACTACACGTAGAAGGTTTTACAGACCTGAAGTCCACAACTGTATTACGTGAGTTGATGGAATAAAAAAAGCGGAACTACTTGTCCCGCTTTAGTTTTAATAAAAAATACTTTTTAATTAAGAGGCAGGTTGCTCACTTGCTTCTTCTAGTGTAAAGGTTCTTTCTTCGCTGTTGAAAGGGCTATCCACAAGCTTTCCTTCGCTATCTACAAGTTCAATTTTTACAGTATTTTCGCCCATAGGCAGACCTTCAAGAATCATAGGAGCCCATTCATCTACCATAAACTCCTGCTCACCATTAACGGTTACTTTTACCTGATTGCCGTTTGAACCTATTTCAGTATTTACCAGATAAAAATCAAATAAAACTTTTTCGGTGTCAGCGCCGGTATAAGTACCTTTAGGGCGGCTATAAAACAGCATGGGAGCTGAAAGGTCTACTTCTTCGCTTTCACCCTCTCCCACAGTAAATTGCGACACTGTAAAAGCTTCTGGCTGCTTTACACTTTCATGGTAAGACCTTGAAAGGAATGAAAGGGCAACATAATGTCCGTTTTCCAGTTCCATTTCATAGTTAGGCTCGTATAAAGCATAATAAGGCCTATTGTTCAGAATTAGATGGATATGCTGTCCTTTACCTGAGTTAGCTAGTGGCTTGTCATTAGCATCTGAAGTTTGAGCACCTAGTTCATAGTTAGTTACTTCATAATTGAAGCTTACAGTATTTCCGCTGATGGTTTCTCCTTCAGCAGGAGCATTAATTTCTAAAATAGCATCAGGGTAATCTACTGATGCAGGAGCAGGTGAAAGCGATACTTCTGCTGCCTGAGTTTCCACATCGGTAGATGTAGTATCGGTACTCTCTGCTTCTTGTGTACTTGACGAATCGCACGAGGCTACAGCAAGCAGAAAAAATAGAGAAACAAATGATAAAAATAAGTTTTTCATAGCACAGTTTTTTTTAGTTTGATGAAGTGCAAAGTTATTATAAATTTTGCCTAATTGTCCAAAAAGAAAAGTATTAATAAATAAGTAAGACGATGGCAGACGCATCATTTGAAAATATACCTTCCCTGGATCTTGAAGACTTTAGGAGTGGTAACAAAGACAAAAGAACAAAGTTCGTTGCTGAACTAGGAAACGCATTTAACAATGTAGGCTTTGTAGCTATTAAAAATCATGGACTAAGCGATGAACTTCGCAATCAACTCTATGATTCTATCCAGAAGTTCTTTTCACTACCAGAAGAAATAAAAAAGCAGTATGATAAACCTGAACTTCATGGCCAGCGTGGATATACCAGCAAAGGTAAAGAACATGCAAAAGGGCGTACTACAGGTGATCTGAAAGAGTTTTTTCAGATAGGTCAGATAGTAGAAGATAATGACCCTATTAAGTCGAGGTATCCTGATAATTTATGGCCCTCAGAGGTTGAAGGTATGGAAAAATATGCTTCTCAGACCTACAAAACTCTTGAAAGTGCCGGACAACAAATTCTGAAAGCTGTAGCACTTTATCTGGAGTTACCAGAAGACTATTTTGATGCTAAGGTGCATTATGGTAACAGTATCTTAAGAGCCATACATTATTTTCCAATAGAGAACCCAGATGCAATACCCTCAGATGCCGTACGAGCTGCAGAACATGGGGATATCAATCTTATTACTCTATTAATGGGAGCAAGTGCTGAAGGGCTTGAAATTAAAAGAAGAGATGGGAAATGGTTTCCTGTAACTGCTCTTCCTGATCAGATTGTGGTTAACGTTGGAGATATGCTTGCTCGCCTTACCAACGACAAACTGAAGTCTACTATTCATCGTGTGGTAAATCCTCCCAAAGAAAAAATGAAAACTTCGCGTTATTCTATACCTTTTTTCCTTCATCCACGTTCAGAAATGGATCTTACCTGTCTGCAAACTTGTGTGAGTGAAGAAAATCCGAAAAAATATACAGATATGACAGCAGGAGAATTTTTGGATGAAAGGTTAGCAGAAATAGGATTAAAAAAATAGTTGAAGCTAAAGTAACAAGCTCTTAAATCAGACATTATTGGTCAGGCGCGTTCGCCATATTATTTTTTTGAAGGATGTGTTATTGCTAACCATAAGCGCCTTTGGGGGACCGCAGGCTCATATGACACTGCTTCTCCGAATGATGGTAGAAAAAAGGAGGTATCTGAGTGAGAAAGACCTTATAGAATTATATGCGCTCTGTCAGATACTTCCTGGCCCTACCTCTACACAAACAATTACAGCAATAGGCTATAAAATAGGCGGTGCACGTCTTGCATTTTTAACGCTTTTGGTCTGGATGTTTCCTGCTGTCATGATTATGACAGGTTTGGCAGTAGTTGTATCTCACTTTCAGCGACAGGACTTATCTCTGGAGTTCACACGCTTCATACAGCCCATGGCAGTAGGCTTTGTTGCTTACGCAAGCTACACTATTAGCCGAAGGGTAGTAAATACCAAAGCAGGCATAGCTATTATGTTGGTGGCCGCAGTCATATCATTCTTTATCAGAAAACCATTTATTTACCCTTTGTTGCTTCTGTTGGCTGGCCTCGCTACTGCTATCAAGTGGAAGAAGCATCCTCACGAACAAAAGCAGAAGATCTCTGTCAAATGGGGAAACCTTGTTTTGTGGATAAGTATTTTGATAGTGGCTGCTATCGTAGGAGGGGTTACTCAAGCCTTACCGATACGCCTATTTGAGAATTTTTATAGAAATGGCAGTCTAATTTTTGGTGGAGGTCAGGTGCTTATCCCTTTGCTATATACAGAGTTTGTAGATTTTCTTAATTACCTGAGTTCCGAAGAGTTTCTTTCAGGCTATGCATTGGTACAGGCTGTACCAGGGCCTACCTTTTCGTTTAGTGCGTATATAGGAGCTCTTTCTATGAGAGCATATGGAGTGGGTGGAGAAATAATAGGAGGGATTATAGCCTCAGTAGGTATTTTTTTACCAGGGACGTTCCTTATCTTTTTTATGATCAGGTTTTGGGATGAACTCAAAAAGTATCGGGTAATAAAAGCTTCTTTAGAAGGCGTTACGGCAGCCAGCTCGGGGATGGTAATTGCGGCTACTTTTCTTCTATTAGAACCCATATCTAATACAGGGCTTAACTTCCTTTTTATAATAGGGACATTTCTTTTACTAAAATTTACGCGTATTCCTGCCCCTTTGCTCATTCTCTCAGGTCTACTTGCTGGAGTGTTGTTATAAAAAAAGAGCTACTTTTTACAGCAGCTCTTATTCTTGGTTTTTATTTTTTTTGATTTTATTTCCCTTCTGCTCTAAATACGACCATAATAGTCATAAGTATAATTTTCAAATCCAGAGAAAATGAAACGTTCTTTAAATAAAGCAGGTCAAATCTCAATCTTTGTACCATCTCGTCTATGTTTTCTGCATACCCAAACTTAATCTGCCCTATAGATGTAATACCTGGTTTAACATATTGAAGATATCTGTATTGGGGAGCGACTTCTATTATTTTGTCAATATAGTACTGTCTTTCTGGACGAGGACCTACTATAGACATATCACCTTTTAGTACATTAAAAAACTGAGGTATTTCATCTAATCGTAGTTTTCTCATAAACCTACCCCAGGGTGTAATGCGAGGATCATTATCAGTAGCTAAGCAAGGTCCTTTGCATTCTGCATCTGTATACATACTACGAAATTTGTAGATCAAGAATGGTTTTCCTTCCTTACCAATCCTTTCCTGGGCAAATAGCACTGGTCCCTTAGAAGTAATTTTAGTTAAAAGTGCTACTATTAAAAATAATGGGGATCCCACTAAAACTACACTAAGAGAAAAAACGATGTCGAAAATTCTTTTAAATACTGCTGCTTTAACGTTTTCTACAGGAGTATTAGTAATATTCAATACTGGAATATTGTCATAGCGTTCCAGTGAAACTCCTTTATATGCGTAGCTTCTGTAATCGGTGATAACTTTAGTTTTTCTTTTAAACCTTTCACCAAATGAGAGAACATCCTGTAAAGAATCTGTTTCTAAGTATGGACTACAGCAGTATATCTCATCTACTTCATTTTTAAGGACAAAATCTTTCAGGTTTTCAAGATTACCTACTACTTCTTTGCTAGTGCTCAATTCATCAAAATAACCCATAAACCTATAACCATACTCACGGTGACGTTTGAAGAAACTTTTAAGCTCTTCCGCAATTTCTCCATAACCAACAATTACAATTTTTCTGTTATTATACCCTTGCAAGCGATACTGTCTCAGGAAATACGTGAAAACCGCTTTCCATAAGGATACCATAAAGAAGAGAAGCAAATATGAAATGATCAAATGCTCTCTGGAATAGTAAAATGCTTTAAAAGCGATAAAGAATACTGCTACGATTAAAGCATGTAGTAAAATAGAGGTATAATGCTTTACTAAGATGTTAGGAATAGTAGAAGATACCCTAGATATTTTGTAAGGTTTTATGATTAAAATTGATAATACCCAAGAAATGTTAATGAAAAATAGTAATCCAGTATATGGAGAGTTATAAAGGGTGTTAATCCCTTCAAAGACAAAAAAATACGACGCCAGGAATGACAAGTTAAGTAACAACAAGTCTACTCCTACATGTATAGTTCTTATGTTTTTTGAGAAACGGTGGTTCATGTGTTATGCTCTTAATCTACAGTCAACAACAAACGGTTACCTGATTGCTATTTAAACATTTATCATGCCAGACAATGGGTAACATACCTTTGACACATTAGAAAGGAAGATGGTTGTACGTTTGGGGCAAAACTTTGCAAAGTTTGAGGTTGTAAAAGAATATGCCAAGCCAATATTATTGAATCTTTGTATAATGTAATAAATGAATATTATTAGATTAAAATCATATAAATTTTTAGCGAGGGCTAAGCTAATTCATTAAAAATCTAAAAAAAAAGGTATGCCATTAAAAAATATGAAATTTAGAGTAGTTTGCTTTAGAGTCATATTTAAGCCCTTCTATGTGCAATTATTTAGTTAAATAGCAATTCTAAAATGCTATGTATCTATTGCTGATTATATGGATTGATGAAAGTACTACCTGACCACTTAATACCAAGCATAAGTCCTTTATTTTCTGAAAGTTCTCCAGTATCCATTGTGTAGATCATACTTATTTTTAGAGTTTGGTTTACTTTAAAAGTTGTTTCTAACAGCAGATAATTTTGACGCAAAGGTGGAGAAAACTCATAAATATAATCTGGATTAGTTCTGCTCTCCCATTTTTGGATGCCCCCATTCTGTCCACCATATGTGCCATAATTAAGGGTTGTTGTTGCGAGCAATTTGTACTCAAGCTGTGGAATTAATCTACCACCAAACCCAATATGATGAGCGACAACTCTATTATTTACTATGTTGAAGTCAAATTTATTACTATCAGGATCAGAGAAATCTTTTATATATGTCTGGGTTCTTTCTTTGGTGAAAAACAAAGGCGTTCCTAAAATGTGACTTTTATAGGTCCAACCACTACGGTATAGGTAGTTGTTGTAATAGTTATCTCTTCCCCCATACTTATACCCAAAATTACCATAATCATTAGGTCGTGGATCTGTCAAACCTGGACCGCTTTGGTACAAAGTATTTACATACTCATAGTTTAATTTAGAGATAAATGCTGAGCCAGCATTATTATTATGAACTGAGAGACCTAAAAGACCATCTCTGTTTTTTAAAAAGCGAGTACCAGATCTATCTTCATAAGGCTTTTGGTAATAAAGTTGAAGTTTTAAGCTTTTAAGTGACAGGTTTGCTCCAACATCGAGAATACCAAGGTTATCACCTAATGCATTGAGCTGTTCGCCAAATATTGGGTTACCATTAGATGAAATCCCTTCTCCACTACTTGACGTTATGACACGCAAATAATCTCTGAAACTTGAAGGTACCTCCCCTGCTGTGGGATGTTGGCCTCCCCAAATAACAAAATGTACCAAACCTGCATAAGGCTTAAATTTAAATTTGCCTAAGCGTACATATAATGATTTCTCATGTAGAAAGGAGTCATCTATAAAACGTTGATCATTGAGCCAGGCATGAGCATAAGTTCCTTTAAATTGTAAATATCCTTTTGTAAATGGGACGCTGGTATACTGAGGGACCTCTAGTAGTATTTGAGGAATCGGGGCTGCATTCTGACTAATTGCTAAAGACCCACTAGACAAATCATTTGCATGTGTACCCACTGTTCGCTCCTTCTTACCAATTATAAGTTTCAGGAAATCATACTGGAATGTAGCATAGCCCTGCTGAATAAATATTGATGAGGAGAGCTTATGTTGGTAGTTTGCCTTGTAAATAGCATCTGCTCCAAATGAGAGATGTCCTTTTTTGAATAATTGATAACCAACTGATAAGTTGGCTCTTAGAAGTGTGGCACGGCTATCTTGTAAATTTAGTATACCATGTCTGTTGGATACCATGTAATGCGGCACATGATTTTTCTGCAAAAGCTGTAAGGCTGTTAAACTGTAAGTTATTGTGTCCTGATGATTCTGAGATAAAGCGGTTGTGGATTGACAATAGAACAGTATTGTCAATATAAAACTGAAAGTGGTTAATTTCATTTTTTTTGATTGTGCACCAGTCTAGAGTTAATTAATTGCCTTATTTCTTCCTGGAATCTGATAACAGAAAAACTTTCTGCATGGGCTCTTATGGCTAAAGGGTCAAATTGACGATATTGATTTTTAAACCTATTAATAGTCTCCTGTATAGATTGTACACTTTGCTGATCAAAAAAAAGACCGGTCACTCCATCTTTTACAGTTTCTAACGAACCTCCTCTACCATAGGCAATTACAGGAGTTCCACAAGCCTGAGCTTCAACAGGAATGATTCCAAAATCTTCATCAGCAGCAAAAATAAATGCCTTAGCTCTTTGCATATAAGAGATTAAGCTTTGTTGATCTTGAAATCCCAGAAACTTAATGTTTTTACTATTAATAGCTTTTGCTCTTATTTTTTTATTATCTGGTCCATCTCCAATAACAATTAGTTTTTCCTCAGGCATATTCGTAAAAGTCTCTACGATAAGGTCGATTTTCTTATAAGACACAAAACGAGAAGCGGTTAGAAAAAAATCTTCTTTCTGAGTATGTAGAGTAAAGTTTTCCACACGTACTGGAGGATATATAACTTCTGCCTTCCGTTTATAAACTTTGTGAATACGTGCCGCTATGTATTTAGAATTAGCTATAAAATGATCAATTCTGGGAATTGTATTAAGGTCCCACTGTCGGAGATAATGCAAAAATAGTTTGGCTAGTATGCCCTTAAAGCCATGATTTAACCCTGCTTCATTCAAATATTGATGATACAGATCCCAGGCATAGCGCATTGGCGAATGACAATAGCAAATATGCACCTGATTACTATTAGTAATTACCCCTTTACTTACAGCATGACTGTTTGATATGACCACATCATAGCTAGACACATTTAGCTGCTCTATGGCTAAGGGCATAAGAGGTAGATAGTTTCTATATTTTGTTTTGGCAAAAGGCAGCTTTTGAATAAAAGTAGTTTGTACTGGCTTGTGATGTATAAAAGAGCGAAGGTTACTAGGTAAAAAGTCAACCACGCTAAAGAGGTCTGCTTCAGGGAATACATTAAGGATTTGTTCCAGTACTTTTTCTGAACCAGAGTGATCCACAAACCATTCATGAACAATAGCAATTGAAGGCTTAGACATAGACTTATATTTGCGAATCACCATACTACTCCATCAAAAAACCACTTTACAGTAGTCTCTTCTGAATAATTTGTTCCTAACTGAAGTATATTATCTTCCTTAGACTTGAATTGGATACTTATATGTTCTAATCTTTTCTTATCCCTTTTAATAGACTCATTTAATATGTCTATGGATTTCTCTTTTTTATTCCACATAATGTTTGCTATTAAACATGTTGACTCGCTTGCTTTTTCATCCACAGCAAAAAGTCTTCCTCCAATGAAAGTATTAAACTTCATAATATCCTTCCACTCATAAGTATTCTTGCTTCCACCAGAAGTACGGATAAAGCCTGATGTAATTTTAAAGCCAGTAGTAGATCCTGCAGTAATTGAAAGTCCCTTATTGCTTTCTATGTTTAAATAGTCACGATGGTATGACTGAATCTTATCTCCCTGACCAGATAAGAATAGTCCTAGGTTAGCTTGATTTACTTCCTGCTTAAAGCGAGATCTTCCTAGGTAAAGGCCATTTTCTGATGATCCCGCATACGTATTTAAGACCACTGATTCTACATTTTTTTTGGTAAGAGATTGAAAAAATCCGAAAGGGCCATTAAACGAACTATTTGGGGAGTTAATGGGCCCTGCAGACATTTCTGAATCAGCATACTTTTCTTTTTTCCAGTAATTATCACAAGCAAATACTTTCTCCCATGGACGAGGAGGTACTGTTTTGTCCACGAGTCCATTATTTGGAGTGCCTCTTCCTCTAATAAACCCATTAAACCAAAACCGTCCTTTACCTGTAATTTTACCAGGCTTAAAAGATTCATAGGTTATATCTCCTATATTATCAATTGCGTTTCCATTGGCATTGATATAAGTAGATTCAGTTGTATGTCCCCAAAAGAATAAACGAAAACGTGCGTTGTAAAAAAAACCAGAAGTATGATTAAACCCAATCTGCTTGGCCCCAACATTAAAATAACAATTATTAAAGTCATTTCCATGAAAACTGTGACTACCCTTCCCTTGCTCTATACGTATCCCATTTTCGCAGAATGAAAACTCTATCTGATGAAATTGATTCAGTTCGCTATATGCGCGAGCTGATTCATTATGTAACCATACACCATACTTCAATTTTTTGAACCTTATGTTCTCAAAGTTAGCAAAACATTGGCCGTCAATATAGATACCGACACAGTTACCTGGAGCATTATAATATTGATTTTCACAACTAATAGTCATATTTTTAATCCCTACGTTACTAAATGCTCCTGAACCTCCCATAAAGACAAAAACTTTATTTAGATTACTCAGGTTGGATTTGGGAACGATTTTAACACTCTCTGCATTTGCCCCCTCAATTCTACATCCATAATACTCATGGTTTGTGACTATAATTGGAGCACTTACTCTATATACTCCAGGAGGAAAATACACTACCCCCTGGCTACGGAAGTTTGAGCCAGTTATAGATGATTTTTTTTTGGCTTCTTCAATGGTATTAACAATACCTTGAGTATCATCATGTTCTCCATTACCTTTTGCTCCAAAGTCTTTTACATTATACCATCCTTCTAACATAGAAACGTATTAAAAAAAATTATGAAATCTGATTTGAGAAGATATTGTCAAACTGGGTTTTAATTCTTTTGGAAAAAGAGGTGTAATCAAACTCTTTGACGTAAGCCAAAGCATTTTGTGAGAGCTCGGTATAAATGGTAGGGTTTTCAATAAGATAATCTATTTTCTCTGCTATGGCTTTGGGATCCATAATTGGAACATGGAATCCGTTAAAATTATCTTTGATTAACTCTTTTTGCCCTCCTATGTTAGTGCTGATAGCTGGTATTCCAAACTTAAAGCCTTCAATTGAGACCCTACCAAAAGCTTCTTCTGAAATAGAAGGAACACAAATGATATTAACTTGTCCTTCCATAATCTCTTCTGTTTTATCTGTAAAGCCTTTCAGTAAAACTTGGTCATTGGTTAATTTAGACAAATACTTCTGCTCTTGACCTTTTCCATAAATATGGTATTGAACATTGTTCTTGTTTCTTAAAAAGGAAAAGCTTTTCATAAAATATTCTAGTCCTTTCCAAGGTATCAGGGATGCAAAAGCGGCTACAATTACTTTAGTTGGATCTATTTGCCTGGGAGAAGGTAAGGGGGTATTAAGTTTAATAGGGTTATAAATAACGATACTACGAGGGTGCCCCAAATTTTGTAAAACAGTATGAGATACACTTATTACCAGTGTTGCCTTTGACAATAAAAAAGTTAAGACCTTAAAGTAGAATGAATTACGGTCATAATAATTTCTGGCATGATAGACATACTTGATTTTAAATATTTTATGGATAAATAAAGTAGGGGCCAGCATTTTTTTTGCAGAGGTATAAACAACAGTATTATGACGAGTGAGCTTTCTCTTTTTTAGAAAGAAAACAAGCTTGAGAATATTTAAAAAGGTAAAGATAGGATATAGCAAAACCTCGAGAATACCAATGCTAAAAGAAGCTTTTTTCCCTCCTACAATTTTGCCAAAAGAATATAATTGATAGACTTTATATTTTCTTTGAATTGCTTTTTGGTAGAAGCCAGATTGCTTTGTGGAGTCAAACAAGTAAATATGGTAAGATGAACTTAGTGCCTCCATAACTTCAAGTGTGCCTTTTTGCCCTCCTCCGAAAGAAACTTTATGTGAATCTTCAAGAACAATTACATTTTTAGCTAGAGTTCTATGCATTTTCCAAGATTAAGCTGTTTGTCTTTTCTTTCATAAATTTTAACTCATTAAGAACAAGTGCTATATTAACCCAAAGAAATATACTATATACTGGGTATAAAGAAGCTAACATTAAAAAGGTTGTACACCCTCCGATAAAACCTATTTTTATTAGAGGATTGTTTGTTAGGTGGCGCCTTATTAGTATCTGAATAAAATAGTAGATATAAAAACCATAAAAGCACAGCGCTCCAAATATACCTGTTTCAGCGATTACCTTAACTAATCCACTTTTGACTCCATCCTGCTGGGCACTTAATAGAGAATCATATTTCCATAAGTGAAAAACAGAGTTCCCCCCTCCTACTCCAAATAGTGGGTTATCTTTAAAGAGGTCTAGTCCCATATGGATATGGTAAGCACGCATGCTCCCTGTAGAAGATACCTGAGTTGGCTTTTCAAAAAGATGTACTAACTTTTGATAAAACACATACCTGAAAAGCTCATAATAGCCTGAGTTAAGTAATACTAAAAAGGCAGATAAGCCTAGGGAGATTAAAATGACTGAAACTTTTATTTTCTTACTCAGGCTGTCAAATACGAGTATACTGATTAACACGGCAAGGAAAAAAGCTAATAAATTTGAGGAAAAAGTTAGGAGCAAGGCTACACCATTAATTATCTGTAATGTTATAGTTTTTCGTTTGGAGAATAAATTTTTGTAGTATAAAAGGTAAATCATTACCCAGGATAGCATAAACGCCAAGTCTCCTGCTTCAGACGAGAAACCAGAAGTACGAAATTCATAATCTGGTCGATGGTTTCGGTTATCAACCATATCAGGAACTAGGTCTGGAAATCCAAGAAGACGCACAAAGAAAAATCCATATAAAGCATAGATGGAAGTAAATGTGCCTACCATTACAAAAAGCCTGATAATCTTTTCTTTATTATCATAAACTTTTCTTGATCCATCAATAGTATTGATAACTAGCCAGCATATGATATAGTAAAAATATACAATTACTGGGGCTATCATCATGTTAAAACGCAATGACCCTTTAGCCTCGGGAAAATGGTTATAAAAACCTTGCAGTTCTTCAAGCATTAGGTACTGTTTGAAGGTTCCAGGTAAAGTAGCTATGATAAAAAACAGAAATAGTAGGAGGGAAAATTTGGAGTATATATAAAAATTTTTGCCTCTTAATAAAAAGAAAAACAGTATGATTAATGCAAACAGCTCATAAAACTTAAAGCTTCCTCCTACATTTACTACTAGCACTTGTTGCAGAAAAATTACTGAAAATATGGCGATGACTAGATTATAGAAAAGCTTATTGAAGCTTATTTTAAGAGGGATTTTAAAATCCATTTTACTTTTTGTTTGAACCAGCGGAATGATGTAAATATTAAAGCATAAAACAAACCAATGTGCTTTCTCCTTATAATAAACCCTTCAAGAATGGTTTGGTGAATAGCTTTATCACTGATTCCCCCAAGGCGCATAACAGAAATAATTTGCTCATATGACTTAATCATGACATTAGCTACAGCTGCTCTAATTAACAACTCAGTATCCATTGTATTCTTTAACTTAATATCAAATAGGCCTATTTTATCAAAAACAGTGCTATGATATAGCATACTGGGCTGTGGATAGGTTCTTCGCAAGTACAGAGAATTTTTGTTAAAATGATAATTGAATGAATACAACTTATTACCGTTTTCTGTAATAAAACCTGTCCGAAACCAGTGCAAAAGATAACGATGGTCAATCTGAAGCATTGCAGTCTGAATGCTATTTGTAGAGAGCAAAAAATCATCAGCGTTTAAAAACATTAGTAAATCCCCACTTGCTAATCTGATACCCTTATTAAAAGCATCACTTATGCCATTATCTGTCTCACTTATCCAAAAATCAATTTGCTCTTCATATTCTTGAATAATCTTAAGAGTCTTATCCGTGGACCCTCCATCGATAATAATATATTCTATGTTATCATAATCCTGATTGATAATACTCAATATAGTAGAAGAAAGGTACTGCTCTCCGTTAAACACCACTGTAATGATACTTACTAACGGAGTACTTTTAGTTGTTCGTTTAAAATAACCCTTAGTTCTAAGACCTCCTTTATTTCTATGATGGTTATAAGATAAGTCAACATATTTAGGGTTCTTTAAAGGGGGGGCAGTGAAAAGACGGCGGGTAGTAGAAAACCTTTTATCTAATATGATATAGTCAGAAGGCATATAGTTAAGTTAGGTTATGAAAGTGAAGCAGACCCATTTTATGAGTTAAGGGAGACAATTGTTTGATTTTTTTAAATTTCACTTTCGGTAGTATCTGAACATGGGTTTGCTGATATTGAATATGATATTGCTTGTAGTACTATATATACATATTTGAATTAGACTTGGCTGTTTGTCTAACTCTAAACATAAAACAAAGGTCTTTTAGTAATTTCACTTTTAAAGAGCATAAAGTAAGGAAGTAGTACTTTCCAAGACGACTTTTATTTAGATAAAAGTAATAAAATTAGGTGCAGTCATTTGCCAAACCTTTCTTTTGTCTAAGGAAATAAACTTATTGCTAATAAATAAAACCTTAGTTTCTTGGATAGTAATACTATTTATGAAGCAAATATAAGGAGTTATTGTATTCTGAGAATATTTCTACTATAGATAAAGTTGTTTAGTAACTATTTATTAGTTGAGTAACTCTTCATAATTTAGAGAGATTTTATACAGTGATATTACATGTGTTTGCTAAAAAAATGAGTTCGCTAGTATATTTGTGATTATTTAGAAGGACGTATGTGGCCTTTGTTTACTGAATTTGCCGATGAACGGAAAAATACAAAAAGCTTCTCTTTTATCTTTAGCTTTATTAATTTATTCATTTATACTGTTCTCTCCCCTAGATTATGGGTTAGATCAAGTCTCTTTGAAAGAGGAGTTTTTAGATGGAGTCTTCCCAAGATTGGGCTCTACTACTACTACTTGGACTCTAGAGCAAGTTTTTCCTAATTTTTCACATTTTCCAATAAATGATTTAGTTGAGGTGCCAGGCTCTAACAAGTTATTAGCATTAGGAAAGGCAGGTAAAATATGGATTTTTGATAACGATGAAAGTAATGGAGAACCTAGGTTAGTACTCAATATTAATAAAAAAGTAGAGGCAAGTGGAGACGATGGACTATTAGGTATTGCTTTTCATCCAAAGTTTAATGATACCTCCAGTATACATGCTAGAGAAATTTATATATTTTATACATATAAGTATAAAAACTATGAAGAACCATTGTATGATCGTTTATCAAGGTTTAAATTTTCAGAAAATTTGGATTCTATTATTTCATCTTCAGAAGAAATATTGATTCAGCAATATGATAGAAGCTATATACATAATGGAGGAGACATGTTCTTTGATAACGAAGGCTACCTATATGTATCACTAGGAGATGAAGGTGAACCTAACGATCATTTTGGAAACTCTCAGAAAATTAATTCGGCACTATTTGGTGGAATTATTAGAATTGATGTAGACATGGATTCATCTAGAAGCCATCCTATAAGGAGGTACCCTCAAACTCCCTACAAGCCAGAAAGTTTTCCAGATAACATTAACGATCATTATATGATTCCAAATGATAATCCTTGGTTGAGTGAAGAAGGGGACTATTTGGAAGAGTTTTTTGCAATTGGATTTAGAAGTCCTCACAAAATGTACTATGATACATTAACTGAAAATATTTGGGTAGCAGATGTAGGGCAAGCAGCGAGGGAAGAAATTAGCTTGATCAAAAAGGGAAGCAATGCTCAATGGGCATATAAAGAAGGGACAAAAAATTTCTTAAAAAGTAAACCGAAAGTACTTATAGGAACTGAAACTCCGCCAATATTTGACTATGGAAGAGACCTGGGAGGCGCAATAATTGGAGGTTTTGTATATAGAGGAGATAAATATCCTTCACTGAATAATAAGTATATCTTTGCAGATTTTGTAAGCAGAAATATATGGGCTTTAGACCCTGAAAATGGAAATACCGTAACACAGCTTAGTAATTCAGGAGGTAAAGGAGGAGGAATAGTTTCTCTTTTAAATGACTCGAGTGGAAACATATACATTTTAACTCTTCGTGGGGTAATTTTTAAATTAATTGCACCCACAACTAATAAAATCCCTAAACTTTTGTCCGAGACTAAAGCTTTTAGTGATATGGGGAAATTAACGCCTTCTCCAGGAATTATTCCATATGAAGTAAACTCTCCCTTATGGTCAGATGGAGCACATAAAAAGCGATGGATTTCTATTCCAAATAAATCAAAAGGTATTAGCTATTCACAAGATTCTACATGGGAGTTTCCTGTAGGGACAGTTTTTATTAAGCATTTCGAGTTACCAGTAAAAAAAGATTCAGCCATCAGGTTGGAAACCAGATTCTTCATCATAGATGAAGAAGGAAAAGGGTATGGGCTAACTTACAAATGGAATCAAGAAGGAACAGATGCAGAATTGATTGATAATGGTGAATTGATAAGTAAAGAGTTCACTCTCATAAAAGAAGGAGTTAAAATATCTCAAACATGGAATTTCCCTTCCAGAGATCAATGTATAACCTGTCATAATGGTAATGCAGGACAAGTTTTAGGAGTTAAGACCTCTCAGCTTAACAAAGAAAAACTATATGAAAGCACTGGAATACGAGATAATCAGTTAAGAACCTGGAATCATTTAGAGTTGTTTTCTGAAAATTTAGATAGTGTTGAATTTTCCACATTACCTGCATTAGCAAGCATTCATGATACAACTGCTACATTAGAAGTTAGGGTTAAGTCATATTTAGATGCTAATTGTTCTTATTGTCATAGGCCAGAAGGAGTAGAGGCTGCATTTGATGCCAGAAGTAGTACACCATTAAGTTTGCAAGGACTGATAAATCAAGATATTGTAGGACGAAACTCTTTGACAGGAAACAAAGTTGTTAAGCCGCATGATTTGGATTCATCGGAGCTTTGGCTAAGAGACAATAGTTTAAGTGAAAACAAAATGCCTCCGATAGGAAGAAATACTTTAGATGTAGGTTATCTGAAAGTTCTAAAAAGTTGGATTATGAGCCTTCAACCTTATACTACTGAAGAAGAAGTAGTTGTATGTGAGGGCGATAGTTATATTTTTCCAGATGGAACCTCTCTTACAAACATAGATTCTTCTATGACTCATTCAAGCCAGTTTATTGCTTCTAATACTCTTGATAGTACCATTATTACGCACATAGTAGTAAATAAAATAGATACTACGATATCTGTTATTGACTCTGTTTTAATAGCAAATGAAGATGAAGCAGCAACTTATCAATGGCTAGTCCATGAGCAGGGTAGTTCTATTATTGAAGGAGAAACAAGTCAGTCATATATTCCTAAAGAAGCAGGTACATATAGCGTAATAATTACGAAAAACAATTGCTCAGTGAGGTCTGAGGTGAAAGTTGTTGAGCCTGAAATAATTACTGGTATTGAGAAGAATGACTTTGGAAGTGAGCTAAACATCTATCCTAATCCTACAGAAGGGCATTTAACAATTAGTATTGGTGACAAGCAATCCGATGGTCTCATTAGAATTACTGATGTTTCAGGGAAAACGACTTTAGAGAAACCTTTTGAAAATCAGAAAAAGATTGAACTGTATATAGACGGAGAAAGTGGTAGCTATATTCTTAATATAACGGGTGAAACGGGTAAGGCTGCAGTTGTTAAAATACTGAAAAAATGATAAAACAAGTTAATATAACATATTGGAAGATCTAGGTGATAAACTCACGTTTATTGTTTTTATTCGTAAATCTCGGTAATACCTATGCTTCATTGTTGATTGAGTATAAACTTTAGAAACGGCGCTTGCATCAACCCGATATGCATCTAATGTCAACAATTGCATGGGAAGAGGGACTGGTATTAGGTGAGGCTAATATTAGCGTCAACAATTTAAGAATAAAGATAAAATGTCAATTTACAGCAGAATCTGCTTTATTTGCCAGACTCCTGATAAGTTGCCGAAAGTTGTGTTGGACTCAGTATGACTAAAAAGTACTTAGACAATGCTTTAACCAAAAGTGATACTGCTGGCGAATTACTCAAAAAGCTATTGATGGCTTCATAAGCTTTTCAAAAGTAGATAAACGGTTTTTAACGGTATACCTAACAACCAATTGTTGATAAGGGTAAAGTTAATAGCCTTTTTTAGCCAAGCCTACATATTTAGCACGTCGTAAACTATAGGTACGCACTTCCTGTGAGATAGTGCTTCAATACCGGCACGCCTTACATATTCTGCTTTATATTTTTCTGTTTTTTCTCTTTTCCGGTGTGGAGCACCCTTGCTCTCAGTAATGCTTAATGCTGAGGAGGCTCTCGGAAAGTAATAGTTCTTCGCCTTGCAGTGGTACACTTAGACCAGCTAGGACAGATGAGACAGTCTTTTGAGCAAACTTGATCTTAACCGTCTCCTGGCCATGGGTATCCATGACTTCAGAACAACTCGCACTAATTTTTCCTTCAGGACAGGTATCCTGCTGTTTCTGCCACAGCGTCGGCTGCCGATCCACATGAAAATCTGCTGCCGCAAAGCCTTCTTTTGCGCGAGCTTGCCACCTGTAATCAGGCCTGGTATGTCCCAGTAAATCTATATTATAATTCTGCCTATTGGTAAGCAATAGTTTAGCATCCAAATAACCTGTATCTACAATATGAGTAGCTGGTCTGGCGAGACCCGGTAATAAATTTTTATTTTGTAATGATTTATGAATCTGGTCTGTAGTATCTCCATCGGCAATGGGGCCGGCACTTATAGCAACATGAGTAATGAGATAAGGCTGATCATCTTCACAAGTTTCAGTAAGGTAGACTTTATAGCCTATTGCGCGGCAACCGCCCATGAAGTGGTATATTTGCGGGCATAGCAAGCTTCAATATCATAAGGAGAGCTGATAAAATGAGCAGCCGTTGGTATGCCTTCTTTTTCACCACGCCAGCATAGTTTTCCTATATGAATATAATATTGTTGTAGCCAAACTTGCCGTAGGGTATTAATGGCAGGTATTTGCACTAACCACTCGGATACCTCTCCTTCATATAAGGGTGTTAGCAACTGATATCCATCTATTTCTACCTGCAGAGTATATTTATCTCTTTTTTCTGCCGATAGGCAGTTTGAAATCTTCTACTCTTCTTCCATACCTTTTTAACCATTCTGGTTGGCTATTCCTTTCCAACCAATCTGGAGCTACTATTGTGAGATTACCCGAAAGTGGGCCATTTAAAAGTAGAGTCAGCAAGCCCTGATAAGGGCGCGGTAGCTGATCATTTTGTACTTTTAATACAACCTACGCTCATGAAAAAAACACGATTTACCGAGACTCAGATCATTGCGGCGATCAATCGCCAGGAAGCAGGTGCCAAAGTATCGGATATTAGCCGAGAAATGGGTATCAGTGAGGCTACATTCTACAATTGGAAAGCTAAGTACGGTGGTATGGATGCTAGCCAGTTGAGAAAATTGAAGGAATTGGAGGCTGAGAACAGCAGGCTTAAAAGAATGTATGCCGATCTAAGCCTGATCCATGAAGCCTTGAAGGATGCAGTAGAAAAAAAGCTGTAAGGCCTGAGCGAAGAAGGGAGATGGTTAGACATATGATACATCACTATCATGTCAGCCAACGACAGGCCTGTCAAGTTGTATCGCTCCCTCGCAGTAGTTTCGCTTATCAAGCAAAAGAAAAAAATGATGACGAAATTATTGAGCAGCTTTCTATTCTTACTAAGAAACATCCTTCTATTGGTTTTTGGAAGTGCTACTATCGGCTTCGGAAACAGGCGTTCCTCTGGAACCATAAGCGAGTATACCGAATCTATAAGCAAATGAAATTGAACATTCGTCGGAGAGCCAAAAAGCGGCTACCTGCTAGAGTAAAGCAACCGCTATATCAGCCTGCCGCTATCAATGAAATGTGGTCGCTGGACTACCTGAGCGATACGCTCTGGGATGGCCGTAAATTTCGAGTGCTCAACATTATGGATGATTGTAGTAGGGAGGTGTTAGCTACGGAGGTGGATACCTCACTTCCAGCCCAGCGGTTAGTTCGCGTGCTCGAGCAACTACGAAAAACTCGAGGCCTGCCACAAGCACTTCGAGTAGATAATGGGCGCCATGCAATGGTCCGGAATTTATTAGCCAAAGAGTAGCCGACTGGTGCGAACGATGGCAAATAACACTAATGTTCATTCAACCTGGGAAACCTACCCAAAATGGATATGTAGAACGGCTCAACGGCAGTCTAAGAAAAGAACTTTTAGATGTTTACATCTTTCGCTCGCTTGATGAGGTCAGAAAGATGATAGAGGAATGGAGAACGGATTTTAATCATGAACGACCTCATCAGTCGCTTAACCATCAAACTCCTGTAGAATATGCCTTAGCGAATACAGGATAAAAACTCTACTTTTAGGTGGACCACTTTTACGGGAAGCTTACACTATGGCTAAGCTATTTAATGCAGTTCTTAGAGTTTCAGCTACACACACCAAGCGGTTTACTGCAAACTCATAAGTAGAATCGGTTCGTTCTCGTCCTTGGGCTTTTACCCATTTTTGCTCCCGACATTTTTCCAGCAAAATATTTAGCTACATTTCTTCAGCGCCACCCTTTACCAACCTGCTCCGGAATTCACTTAATACACTGCTGGGCGGCATCCTGCTATCAAAGCCTGCATCAGTGAGTTCCAGGCTTAAGGCATATTTCCAACCGTCGTGGAACGATCGATGCGACTCCTTACAGAATCAGTGGCTTGCCGCTCCGATAGGCCTTGTATTGCATTAAGGTAACTAAAGCTAAGCGCCAGGGGTATTCTGCAGGTTGACCTTGTCTGGGAAACAGATCTGTGAAACAAATATCCTCATATATTGCTCCCAACTCATCTTTAAGGTGCATGTATATATTACCCTGTAGAAATACAGCACGACCTACACGGGGTGTCTCATTGGGTATTTCAGGAATCGTGTGTGGGTGTAGTGACATAGTATTGCTATTAAGGATGAAAGAAGGATAAAACTTCATTCTTAATAAACCAACAGGCTCATAAAGTGTATTAATCATCTAAAATTAATATTTCCCCTATTCGCCAGCAGTATCAAAAGTGAAGAAGAACCCTATTTCGCCCGTTTTGTCCACATATCAAAAGTACTGAATAAGTAGCCTATGATAATAGACTTACGTTAGACTTCTCCGAATCAAGAAAAACTATCTATAATCAGTATAGTGAGAAGTCTGCCACCGCGGGTATTCAATGGAAGCTTTCGGACCGCCATGCAATAGAGGAGTATTTGAATGCCAATTGGTTTTATCCATGAAAGACAAAGGCCTTAGCGAAAAATAAAAGGTTGGCGGCAGGAATATAACCAGTACAGATCGCATAGCTCTATTAGATAGAAAACACCCTAAGAAGTACATTACAAAGAAGAATCTAATGGATAATTTTCCGCTTTATAGCGGTCCGTAATTTAGTGAAGGGTCAGCGGGAATATGTGTTCTTACAAGTATTTTTCAAAACTTGTATCTGAACTTTCATACCGTCAAGTAATTTAGCATAATTAGAAAAATTAAAGGATTTAATAATTCCCCATCTTCTAACGAGCCGGATATGATATAAATTCTTCTTAGTATTATTAAATGTATTGAGTTTGCGGATTAGTATTATAGGTATAGATAATAGGTTATATGAAAAGTAAAACAATAAGTATAAATTTCTGTTTTTTTCAATAAAATTAGCTTTCCTATAAAAATAATCATAAGAGGTAAGGGTAAATCTGGCTTTAGAAAATCCGGTCGCCAATTTCTGCACATAAGACCAGTTTAATCTTTCTTGAGGCATATAATGATATAGATACAAAGCAGGGTTGTAATAGAGCTTATACCCTAAAATTTTGATTAAAAAGCAGAGCTCTGCATCTCCTCCAGAGCTTAAATCTTGTCCTGTGCGGTCAGATAATAATGACCGGAAGTTACTTTTTTTAATACACTCCATTATTGATTTTCTCACTGTAAGCCCTGCTCCCCATAATTCATACTTTGTCTCAGGTATTACTCCTTTCTCTGCTGCTTGCTCTCCTACCGCGTATAGATTCTGAAAGGTATCAAACCAATCTGGTGGATCTGCGTCAAAAGCAGCAATGTTTTTGCTTCCACAAGCGCCTCTTGTGGGGTCAGCATTCATGGTTTCAAATACATCTTCTACCCAGTTTTTACATATCCAGTTATCATCATCAATAAAACTTATATATTCATAACGGGCAGCATGAATACCTGCGTTACGAGCATTACTAAGGCCTGGAGAAGCTTCATGAATAATATTGATTTCTTTATTATCACAGTGTTTTTTCCAAATTTCCTCTGCTACTTTTTGTGTGTTGTCGGAAGAAGCATTATCTACGAGTATAACTTCCCACGCTATATCTTTTTTAACTTCTTGTTGTGCTATGTGCTCTAATGTTTTAGGCAAACGAGAGGCACTATTATAACAGCAAACAACAATACTTACACCTGATGACATGAGTTTAGTTTTGTGTAATGTAATCTAATAATTGGCTGCCTGGGTTAGGATGTATTTTTTTAATTGCTAGCTGATAAGCATTGTTGCCCATTAATTGCCAGTTCTCTCTTTGATCCCAGGCTTTGTCCAAAGCCTCTTCGAAATATTTAGGTGAAGGAGAAGCTGCCAAAAAACCTGTTTCTCCTTCTTTAACAAACTCTGAGTTTCCTCCAACATCAGTAGCTACAGCAGAACGACCGCATAGCATTGCTTCCATCAGCGCACAGGGAGTTCCTTCTGCGATGGATGGCATCACCATGATATGGTTCTCTGCCCAGATATCCCGGATGCTATTTACATGCCCTTTAAATGATACTTTCTGTTGTATGGAAAAGAACTTTGCAAGTTCTTCTAAATACTTTTTGTCATCTCCTTTACCATAAAGGTTTAGTCTCCAGTTTCTTTGATACCACTTTTCGTTTCCTAATATTTGAAATAGAATATCTTGTCCCTTAAAATTACAGTCAAGCCGAGATACACAGGCTAAATGATAAGTTTGGTCCGTTTTAGGGTAATCCACAGGCTTATCCTTGGAAACGTTAAGAGGAGCAAATATGACATTAGAGTTTTTTAATGATAAAGCTAGCTGTCGTTTACTTACTTCACGGTTTCTATCAGATACGAAGCATACCCCCTTTGCTCTAGAAAAAATTTTTCTCGCTTCTTGAAAGCTTTTGTAGGGCAAAGTATAGTGTTCTTGATTAAACTGTGGAACTATATAATAGGGAATATCACTATGCTGCACCGCTTTATATACTGCCTTTTCCTGTACTATATCATAATTACCTCCTTGACTAATACAGATTACATCAGGCTGGAACTTGTTAAGAGCTTTTTTAAAAGAAGAAAAATTTAAATATTCTTTCTGTACTTTGTTAAGAGCTTTAGAAATGATGGCAGAATCCAGATCATACCTTTTTCTAAAATGAATAATTGCACCTGAGTCCTGAAGTTTTTGTAAAAGAGGGTGACGTTGCTTCCAGGTATATACGGAAATAAACACTGTGTAACCTTGTTGAAGCGCTTCTAAAGCTGATTTTGCCCAAAAGTTTTCGCTTCCTCCCCACGAAAAACCGGCCATAGTAGATACAAACGCGATCCTTTTCATTATAAAAATAAGTTCTTATAAGAATTATAACTTCTTAGCTGAAAATAGCTGCCCCTCAAAAATTTTATCAAATATAGCTTGTCATTTAGTAAAGAATCTAATTTTAGTCTGGCTTTACCTGGAGACAATGGCAATAACTTGTAATGAGTGATTTGTGGAATTTGAAGTGATGTTTCATTGTTGCCACGAATCACTTACATCATAAATATGCGATCTTTTTATTTTGCAAAAATGGGAGTTGATTTAATAAATTAAAACTTATATCAAAATTAGTTCTATGCAGTGAGCTACGATTAGCTATCATAATATTTGCCTCATTATCAAAGAAATTTGCCATTAAAAAGATAAAAGTATCTGAAGTTAAACTTTATAATCTATTGACATAATATCTATATGTCAATCATCTTGTATCAGATATATAGATTGTCCATTTAACAAGTCGGAAAAGCCTTTGTTCCTGTAGACAGTATAAGCTCCACGTTTGGTAAACTACATCTAATTTACCTCTTTCAGGGAGGTAGCAAAGGTATGAATGCGTAACCGAATGCTTCTAATTGTCTAGTACACTTTTTTAGCACATATTAGTTAATTTGAAGTTCCTTAATATGTAAGACATTTTAAGCTGCCTGCTTTCCATAAAAAAAGCTTATATACTTCTATGCTATCATCAGGTATATACTCGTGCCTGCTACTATATTTATACTATAAGTCCCTAATTGTTAGGAGAGGCTTTGCGTTTAGGTTTCTCTTTATTTATATAATGAAAAAGCATTTCCTCTTCTTCACAATTTAGAGTAGAGGCTAATGCATCACCAACACTTTTTACTATACCATGTAGAAAACTACTCAAATGAAATGTTGCAGAAGATCGTGTTTTTTTTAGGTTACCGCACTTCAAAATTGCTAAATCTATATTCAACGAGAATACTAGTACAATATAAGTGATTCTGGATAACTTTTTTCATAGTATTGGACATCGTGAGGATACTCAACACAAAGTAAATAATGCTCTGCTTCTAACTACTCCACTAATTGTAGCTTGATATTTCTGAAGTACTTGGACCATAGCCTTGCGATATATGCAGGCCTATCACTGCTCATATAGGTTATGCTCTTCTTGTTTCAATTGACGCTTACATAGTATTACACTAGTGTCAGCATACTGCTTTCGCTTGCTAGTATGATATATTTTTATGCAGCTAATTTTAGATAACGCTACCCATTAAACGCTTTTCTTATATGAGTATACCACAATATACGCATTGTAAGTTGGCGGTTATTGCAAGAAGAAAATTGTCGCGGGAAGAATACATTTATAGGTACAAAATAGCTTTGGTGCTTAGTGAGAACGATTTACCTATAGGGTTAGCCTTTTACCAAGTGCTTATAGTAACCATTTTGCCTTAGTTCGCTTAGGTTTTGACCGTTTTTACGGTAGTATTGTTTGGCAAGATGCTGGATTTGCTAATTATGTATGGTCGGCGTTCCGGTAGTAAAATTTTTACAAACAAGAAAAGCAAACATTGAGTTTGCTCCGCAGCATAAAAAAAACTCTCAATGAGGGGGGGTGGATACTATTGCTAAAAAATACAACCGAAAAAAACTAGAAAATACCTTCAGTGAAATGAGGGCTAATTTGCTAAGCAAATACATGCAGTAACGTTAGAAAGCTGTCAGTATAACATCTATTTAACAATCATGGAATATAGCTCAGTCAAATATATTCAATTTTAAGTAGCAACTTAGATTAATTAGTTCAAGAATTGATAAAAGAGTTTATTACATGTCTATAACGGTATCAATTACTTCTTTGGCTTAGGAGAAGTTTTTAAATTAGTTAGAATATATATGGTAATATAATAACCTATACGAGATATCATGTAACCTTTTCAATAAGGTTTATGGGCTTTACAGATGTATTTGACAGTAAGGAAGTGTATCATACTTAAAATGACCTGAATCTCAATGTCGGAAGTATAAATAATAAGCCCAATACAGAAATAGAAAAGTAGTTATAGACCTCTTGTATGATATCGAGCTTGAAAATATCTGAAAATTATTTATACGAATCAGCTTATTTATAGACTTTTGCAAATTATAGATATTGTCACCTACTTACTTTAGTAAGTATCAATTTTGCTAAAAATTACGGTATTTAGTCTACGGTTTTCTTTTTATTTCACTATGGCCATTGCTTTCACTTTTTGCTTGTAGAAATTTTAATAGGTGGTAAATAGAAAGCCTAAGAAGGAATATCGATCACATTTTAAATTAAGAGCTAAGATTTCTGTAGGAACAACTTTTTACAGTAATTTTGAGAGGAGGTTTTTTTGTGAACAAGTCTGCATAAACATATTTATTTCATACTTAAATGATATCAACCATAAAAGAGAATCTTTTTTTGCTGCCTAAGTTTTGGATTGAGTATCGGCTTAATAAAGGCAAAGTTAAGAGTTTCAGGCACGGTAATGTTGCCATGTTCCATTTTGGCAGATGTGGGAGTACCATTCTAGCTAATATGCTTAGTCAGCATCCAGATATATATTGGGACGGAGAAGTATTTGAACAGATGAGGGTAGGGAGCCTAATTGAACTTAAAATTACTAAAGATCCCATAAAGCTGCTTGATATAAAGCTGCATGCAAAAAAGTGTAAATTTTATGGGTTTGAGACCAAAGCTTTTAAGGAAGAACATTTAAGGAAAGATCTTCTTAATATGAGATTTGAACAATACTTTCAGGAATTGCTAAAACTTGGTTTCGGGAAGTTCATTTTGTTAAAAAGAAATAACTATTTACGACAAATGTTGTCTCTATATATGGGTTGGAAGGCTAAAGTCTGGCATATAAAGCAGAATGAGCGTTTTAAGGAGCAGAAGGTAATATTGGATGTAAAGGATACTAAAATAGGTAATACAACAAAGCCAACTTTACTTCATTTGTTTGAAGATTTTGATAATTATTATGCAATTATTGAGTCATCAGTGAAAGGCTATGATAATTTGATTTTAAGCTATGAAGATGATGTACTACCAGATCCTATGATTGGCTATTCAAAAATATGTTCCTTTTTAGGTGCAGGTTCATTTCCCGCAGAGATTAACCTGAAGAAAACAAATACACAAGCACTTTCTGAGGCAATTGAAAATTTTGATGAAATTAAGGAAATTTTAATAGGAACTAAATATGAGTGGATGTTAACTGATTGATTAGCCTAGCAATTTTCTGTTGTTTAAGCTATTGTTTTTATCACTAAGACAATAGCTTTTTTTGAATATGTCTCTTAAAACGGCTATATATAGACTTATCTATCTTCTGAGCAAATTTTATGAATTTGATAAAAGATACTGAGACCTTTTGAGAGTTTGAGAATAATCGCATTGAGCGCTCAAAATAAATATCAAAGACTTTATCTAATTCACTATCTGTCGGTTCAACAATTTTCTTGTCTAACACATAATTAAGAAGGTAATATTCTTCTGCTACCCTATTATAAACCTCCTGGGGACTTTGAAATGCCCTGGTAGATTTTTCATGATGCCGGAAATAGTTTAGATGATTTGCTGAAAAATATATATTTGAGATTGACAGTATTTTAATCCACATTAACCAATCTCCACAGCGTTTAAATTCTGTATTGGCCATATTGGCTTGTTCAAATAGTTCTTTTTTAAAGAGTACTGCGCTTGCATTTGGAATAGTATTCTTTTTAAGAAGAAAGTTTCTACATTCATCATGCCCATTACTGTAAAAATCATGATTCCATCGTTCCGTATCTAGTTCGTCGGTCCAGCTTTGCAAAGATTTACGAAATTTACCATTCTGATCGACACTAATTGATTGGCAGTAAGCAAGTCCGATTTCTAAGTTAGAATCTTGTAGTTTTGGCAGAAGGGTAGCAAGTAAGGCTTCATCCGCATAGTCATCACTTTCTGCAATCCAGATATACTTTCCTGAGGCCAGGCTTACTCCTTTATTCCACTGAGCAAATGGACTTCCACTATTTGTTCTATTGAAATAAACCTTGATTCTGGAGTCCGTTGAAGCAAGCTGCTGAATGACTTCCTGACTATTATCTTTAGAAGCATCATCAAGGATAATAACTTCAAAGTTTTGAAAAGTTTGATTTAGGATCGTTTCTAAACGTAAAGGTAAGTACTGAGCATGGTTATAATTGGGAACAATAACTGATACAATGGGAGAAGGGCTTTCATTCATTATGTTCAAAGAGAAAATGAATCGTTGAGCTATAATTGCAACAAATTCATTTTGTTTAACTTAGTTTTTATACAGCTCTATAATATAAGCGTCATTATTAGTCAAGACATTAAGGTTGATCCTTGCCTTACCATCAGAGACAGGTATAGTTTGATCAGTTATCAATTCTGACTCTAATGAAGAAAGTGGTATTATTGAACTTTGGCTATCTGGTATCTTGATAATACTGACTCTAATCTGATCAAGGTCTGGGAAAACTACGTCAATATTATTTAGATTAATAATGATATCATTTACACTAGATGTATAATGGTTACCTACTAAAATTTCCGCAAAAGTAGCTTCGCCAGGAGTTAGGTAAGCAAAAGGAGTAATATATTTATTCGAAGTTGAGCTAACCAGGCGATGGTCTATACTTCTGGCATAAGCCCTATACACCCACCAAAGGGGGGTAGGAATATTATCACTGGTGATGAGTCCACTAAGGGTATTGTTCCAGCATCCTCGCGACCAACAAGTTCTACAGGCTGCATCAGCTCCTCCCCGTTCAAGGTAATATAAATAGCCAAGCATGGAGGCTGGTACTTGATAAACATCATGAAATCCGTACTCATTAATTTGAATTTCACGTATGTTTAAGCTTGCGTACTTTGAATTTATTATATAGGTATTGCGAGCATAATTTAAATTAGCTTTTACTTTTGAAAGGTCGTTTCCTGATTGAAATTCATGCCATGATAAAATATCTAGTTTAACACCTCTATTCAAACAATAATCAAGAAATGCTTGAATAAATTCGGGTTTCCAATGAGAACTGGGGCCTGTTATAACCGCATCATCACCATATTTTTCTCTAATCACATCATGTGCTACTGCAAAAGTCTCATAAAATTGCTCTGGAGTACCAATCCAGAAATTACCTTCATCAGGCTCGTTCCAGATATCAAAAATAATTTCAGGGTCATCAATTTTGTCCAATTCATTTTTCAAAAAACTTCTATAGCGATCGTAGTCTTCATATGGCATGAAAGAATTACCATTACTATATGCATGCCATAAATCACTTAGTACAACAATAACCTGAGAGCCAAACTTCTTCTTTCTTTCTTTCAAGCTATGAATTCTACTTCCTGTTCTGAGCAAACGAGGTTGAAGCTTCTCTATGATAGAATCTGATGGTTTAGACTCACCTACACCATGTAGGAAGCCACTCATGGATTTTACATTAGGGCTTAACTTTGCAAGGTCAATAGATATATTTGGGGTGTCAAATATATCTTCATCGGTACAACTTACAAATAAGCATATTAGTAGAAATAATAGTAATTGTTGCTTCATTTTATCGCTTATTGGAGAATGCATTAATATTGCTTCAATACGTACTAATATGGCATAGATCTAATAGCATACCCCTTCTAAAATCCTTGATTAGACATAGACTTATACCTTAGAGATTGATTTGTATGTTATCTGGCACAGCTTACTTGGAATCACCTTGTGCTTTTTTAAGATTAACATCGAAATCATTTTGTAACCAAGCAAATATATAGAGACTTTTTTGTTTGAACGGCAGTGTAAATATAAGTAATTTAAAAAGTAGACACCAAGTTTATAGTGCATAGTGGTAATTAGATGATGTGCTTTAAGAAACCCCCAACATTGAATAGCACTCACTTTGTCTCGTTGTTGTATAATTAACTGTCTGGAGAAATTAAACATGACTGCAATAATTGCGTTCTGTCTCGAGGGAGTAAGCTTATTCTCATGAATTATGTCAAGTACAATTTTTTTATATATGTTTACTTTGATGGAGAGTTGCTTTTTGAAAGCAAACCCTTGTTGGCTAATTGAAGCCTGATCATGTTTGCGATAATAACAGTCAGGTACAATATGAAGTAGTTTCTTATAACGAGGAGTCCGAAGCAATATTTGGCAATGGAACTCAACGTCTTGCCAAAAAGGAAGCCCCTCTCTGAAGCCTATGGTATTTCTTAAAAATGCAGTTTTATACATTGGGCAAGCTGTCTGCCAAACAGTATCTAGTCTGAGAAAACGTGTAAGATCGTCTTCACCAGTATCAATATTCCATAAAATATTTGAATCCTTTGGTTGACGATGGAATAGTAGCATTGAGAAAACCAAAAAATCGTTTTTTGGATAATTTGTGAATTCTTCTACTCTTTTTTGTATACAGTGAGGAGCTAATAAATCATCAGAATCTAAAAAGATAACATATTCACCACTTGCTTCTTCTACTCCAATATTCCTACATGTGGGAGCCCCATCAGGGGCTCTGTTTCTTCGGTACAATTTAATTCGGGAGTCTTTATAGGCCATAGACTGAACAATCTCAAATGAGCCATCCTGTGAACCATCATCAATTACTATTACTTCCCAATGAACGTATGTTTGTTGGATAATAGAGTATAGAGTAGCCTCTACCAGATCAGCTCTATTATATAAAGGAAGTACAATTGATACGTATGGTTTTACAGACATAAATTTTATCCCCTGTCGCTTTATTGATTAATAATTAGTAAACGATATTTTTCTAATGTGATAAGTCTTTATTCAGTAGTAATTGTAAGTTATCAATTTATAGTTTCAGCATATTAATAACTATCTATTGGAGCTCCGTTTTAATATTGGTTTGCTATCAAATGCACGGGTTCTTCTTTTGATCATTCCTGATAGAACTATGGAGAGATTTTTTTTTCTTCACGGAAATAAGCTAGGGTTATTAAACATATAGTGCTGATTATTTCCTCCTATCGACTTATTAGATTGTTGTATTTCAATGTTTGGCAAGAACTTAATATTAATATTTAAGGAATTTAATTCCTTTTTTTTTAGTAGACTACGTGTATTTTATCAGCTCGTCAAAATCTAATAGTAAAACATTATTTTTCCCAACCTTTTTAATACAAGGAGCGATTTGAGTATAGTAGCGAGTAATATCTATATAAAGGCGGTCCTGCATAAGAGCCTCTTCTAAAGGTAAATCTGTATAACTCCTTTCGTAAGTATGCATATAACTTAATATGATATGGTCAATAGGGTTACGGACTATATAAATAAATTTTGCTTTGAGTTATATTCATATAGATCGTTCCAAATATTTAAATTTCTGAGAGGATAAAAAGTATAGCTTGTAGAAGTTTCCATAAACAGTGTATCAGCTTGCTCAGTGAATAATCTTTCATAAGTGCGCAAATCTTTTTTCCAGTCTGGTGTTGTACTAAAAAAATGTGCCTCTTTGTTATTAGACCCTACTATTGATGGGTGCCTATTAAGCATATCAAATAATATGGTAGTACCAGATTTGTGGGCCTCTAATATGATAAAATCTACTTTCATAGTATTAAGTGATTCCTAAATAAGTAGACGCAGTTAGGCTAGGTCTTTTTAAGATGCCATTACATACTGTGCCCTTATTACAAATTACTTAAAAAAAGTTAGTCATTTGTAAGTGAATCATATATTGCCTGATCAATAATAGTAATGTGTTTTTGCATGGTATAGTGTTGTTTCACTCTTTGTCTCCCTTTTTCTCCCATCATTTTTGCTAGAGATCTATCTTGGGCGAGTTTAAGCATCGCATTAGCCATTGCGTCTACGTCTTGTTCTTCTACCAATAAGCCAGTCTCTCCATGAACTATTACATCTTGTATACCTGCATGCTTGGTAGATACCACTGGCAATTTAGCTGCATTGGCTTCTAGAATGGCTACAGGCGTACCTTCGGAATCCCCATCAGGAGCAATAATAGAATGTTGCACAAAGCAAAAAGCATTTTGATAAGCTTCCACAATCTTTTGATGAGAGACTGCTCCTAAAAAATTAATTGAATTCTGTATTCCAAGTTTTTCTACTAATTCTTTACATTTTTCAAACAAGGGGCCATCTCCAGCCATGGTAAGAGTGGCTTCAGGAATCTTTTGAACAACTTTATAGAAAGCCTCAATAGTTAGATGAGGAGCCTTTTTATTTACAAATCGGCCTACTGCAAGAAAGTTAATCTGTGTGAGAGGAGGGTTGAGTGTAAAAAATACATCGTTTGGAGCACATGGATTTACTATTAACTTTTCAGTTGGTGCACCAAGCTTGATCAGCCTTTGTTTCATTTCTTCAGAAACAACAATCAGGTGGCAGGCGTACCTGAACATATTTGCATACTCTTTCTTATACTGCTTCATAAGATGATACAGGTATGCGTCGTATCCATGAAAGTATACGATCAAAGGAATTCCTAATCTTTCACAGACTGCATAAACCTCAGCTCCTACAGGTCCAAATTCCGCAAGAACAATCTCTATCTTTTTTTTCTTAAAAAACCTAATTAATGATGGCTCTAAAAATAGGTTTCTGTAAGTTCTTACTAATTTGAGCTTATAGAATAGTTTCTTTACTTTCAGGTTCTCATTAATATGGTATTGACAATTAGAAGATTCCATAGGAAAAAAAATGCCATGTAAATGGCAGATATCAGCATTTAAAAGATCAATATGAGCCTTTATAAATGTGGCTGAATAAGGAGCTTCTTCCGGAGAAATCAGAGCGAGTTTAGTCATAAAATGATAACGGCATAGTACTACATTTGAGTCTGAAAAGCCTTTATTTTTTATATCTTAATCTTTTAACAATAAGTGAGAGCGGACTTAAATTTTTTTGTCTGCATATATTGTAGTAGTCTTTTCTAAACATATTTTTATAATAAGGAAAAAGTATAAACCAGTTGTTTAAGGTTGCTTTATATCGATTTTGAATGATCTGCTGATTTATGCCAGCATACGCTGAGGCGGCATTAATCACCTCTACTTCTTCTTCAATACGCCTCCTTTTTTTTTCATGTGTATTGTGCACTCTTGTCGTAGCTTCATGTTTTCTGAATTTGTTCAGTGGAGATGAGACGAAGGCTACTTTATGTCCTGCTATCATGGATAACCATAATAACCAATCTCCAGCCATTTTCATATGAGCAACTATAGGATTGTACCTATCTATGAAGACATCTTTTCGAAATATGACGGCACTTGCATTTGGAATAACATTTTTATAAAGCATGAACTGATTGATAAAATCATTCCCTTCAATAACAAAGTCATTTCTCCAAATATTAGGCGTAAAGTCTTCTGTCCAGAATATTCTGTTTCTGATATAGTTACCATGGGTATCTACATCATCTGATTGAGCATATACAAGAGCAATCTTTTTGTCTCTTTCAATGAAGGGGAGCAAGGTTTCTAAAAAAGTATTTTCAGAAAAGTCATCACTTTCTGCAATCCAAATATATTTACCCTTAGCCATATGTACACCTTTTTTCCATTGTAAAAAGGTACTGCCACTATTATGCTTATTAGCAATAACATGGCTTACTTTCGGATGGTGTTCATATTGCTGAATAACATGCAAGCTTTGATCTGTAGACTTGTCATCAAGTATGATAAGCTCAAAATCTTGATATGTTTGCTGAAGTATACTATCTATTCTCTTAGCTAAGAAGGGGGCGTGGTTATAATTTGGTAGTATGACTGTCAGTGGAGGAGTATAGCCTATTTGTTCAGTAATATTTGACATTTATTTTTCAGATAGAAATATACGTATTCAATAAAAAAAATAAGCTTTTTATGCTTGAGTGATTCTCTGGCAAAATGTTTAGCCCAATGTGCTTTCCATTGAGAAGAAAGTTGCTCATGCTCGTATCTTAAAATAAGCAAAGGTTTGATTTCCTGAAATTTTTCATCTTTAACACTAGAGCTTAAACCTCCATCTGAATAATTGGAGATAATATGTGGTACATATTTCTTTTTGTATTTCTTATTTAAAAACCATTTAAGGTTATGTGCCCAATCCGCGTGAGCTATGTATGCTTGATTGAACACGCCTGTATTGATAAAGAGCGATTTTTTAAAAAAAATCGCTTGATGACAAATGTTTTGATCAATAAGCTTTAGGGCATCATATTCACCCGCATAAGGGCCATTAAATCGTGAGCTCAGAACATTTCCATAAATAACATCAAGTGTTAAGTTGTTTGGGTTAGAGAAGATTTTCTCTAAAATATCATGACTATACAAGCTATCATCGCTACCTAAAAAAAAGACCCACTCACCGGCCGCAATGGATATGCCTTTATTCATGGCATCATATACTCCCTTATCTTTTTCGCACAGGTATTTTATGTGTGGGTATTTTAATTTATACTGTTTAATAATTCTAAGAGTATGATCTGTTGATAACCCATCAATGATAAGGTGCTCTATATTAGTATATGATTGTGATATCACACTTTCTAAACATGCAATAATAGTATCTGCCGAATTATAGGTTGGAGTAATGATACTTACTTTGGGCTGTGACATGATTAAAAAATTGCTTATTTTTCTACAGACTTTGTAGACATCTCTATGCTAAGTCTTGAGAAGTCTTTTTATACGTTTTAATGCGCCCATACTTTTGTCAAAAAGAGGAGAGTTGTATACCTGATTCGCTAAACGAAGTTTGTTTAATTCCAAATTTACTTTATTCTCTCCCATTTGTTTGAGTTGAGCATTGAAGCGCTTTTCCATTTCATGATATAATAAAGTTTCTTCCTTATTCATCTCCTGTATCAATTCTATAGTTTCCTTACTTATCTCTTCAGAAGTTTTTCGTTTTTTTGTTTTATTACGAACTCTATAATAAGGTAAATGGAATTGATAGTGATGTTTAAGTAATACCAGGGATTTATCATATTGCTCTAAAAAGCCGACTACCGGAAAATGCTTCTCTATATTCTCTAAGGCTCTTTCTAACATTAATTCTGGTTTATCCCTTATGCCACTTATATACCTTATCTGGCCATTATTTACATCTCCTTGGTTGATATTTAGTACAAAATCATAAAGGGACATATTATTTTTCGTAATGGTATCATACAGTCTATGCTCAGGGAGTGAGAGTACATAATAGTAAAAAGAAATAATCCTATCTACCGGTTTTCTCAGAAAGGCGATATAGTCAGTTTTGCCATTCATATATTCGTGCAAGCCATAATTTGTATGGCCTAATAAACAATGAATTTGATCTCTTTCATGCTGAGGCATATTTACAAACTTATCAATATTAAGTTTATCATTACCTATTAGCTGCACTGTAAATGTGCTTTCTGGCCTAAAATGTCTAAGCAAAATTGGACGAAAAGAGGATCCTCCATTTTTGGGAATGTGCATGAAAATAATATTATGCTTCATATGTTCTTAAGTGTATTAATCTTAGCTGAAAATGAGCAATATACATGTCAACATTAGCTAATGGTTATAGGATACTATTTTGTAAAGAGCCAAATATTTGTCAGCTTGCTTAACAATATTGAAATGGCGTTGAGCATAATCTATAATATCTCTTTTGCTAAAAATATATTTATCGCTTATGGCTTCTTCAATTGCTATTTTTAGAGCATCAGCAGATAAATTTTTTGCAAGAATTCCGTTAAAACCTGTTTGTATAATTTCTTTCATTCCTCCAATAGGAAAAGATATAATAGGTGTACCACAAGCCATCGCCTCTATCATAACATTTGGTAAATTATCTTCTCTAGAAGGTATTATTACATAATCTACAGCTGCATATAGTAGGCTAATTAAGCGTTCATCATTAATGCTGTGTAATGGAAGCGGTTGAATATTATTTTTGTTTATAGAAAAGTTTCCTTCTCCTAGCGTACAAATTACTATCTCTTCTTTTAAAGTTATGCTATCAATGGCTCCCTTAAGCAAGTCCATCCCTTTACGGTAATTACCAAGCCGATCACTTACAAAAAGGAATATTTTTTTATCGGTAGGTATATTAAAAACTGAGCGAGCAAATGTTGGATCATAATATTTAAATATTTGAGTATCCAAGCCATTTGCAATGTGGTAATGTGGGTAGTTTTTAAAGATCTCACTCTCTTGCGATGCCTTTTTTAACCACTCTGAGGGAGTGATCACTGTCAGTGCTTTAAAATGACTAAGAGCTTTTGCTTTGATATCTAACTCTTTTTGGTTCAAAGCAATTAACTCAGCATTGTCCCTATTTCTATTTAAGTCCCCCTGATAATGTAAGCCTCCCAGAAAAGGATTCATATCATGAAAAGTCCAGAAGACGGGCTTGTTTAAATTTTTAAAAACAGATGAAAAATCAACCAAATTACCTGCCCAGTGCAAGTGAATGATATCAGCTTGCTGAAAAACTTTACTGGCTCTAATATTTATAGAAGAGGTAGAAAAGCTAAACCCTTCAAAAGAGCTGTCCCCTTTTATTCGTAAAAGCCTTTTTTTTTGCCTTTCTTCCTTACTATGTTTAAGCTTAAGCTTCTTTAGCAGAGTATAAATTTTACTTTTATTTGAGCCCTCATAAACGTAGTGACTATTCGGCACCTCTTTTGTAGAAGGTCCCAAAAAGAGAAATTCGGAAGTAACCCCTCTTCGTAAATACTCTTTATGAAATCTAATAGCTGCCTGGGCAGCTCCTCCTCGATCTCTATAACAAATGTGAAGGACTATCAAATTAGACCGGGGAGTTTAAATTGAAACCTTCTGCAAGATCATGAAGAGAAATCATTTTATCCAATGCGTTATGATCAGTTAGGTAGCCTGTAATTTTTCCACCATTGGTATAGTCAATCGCAATAAAATCAGTCTCAAGAGTATGAGCAAATAACACAGAATGGAATCTCATGCAGAGATTGATTTTCGAAGCTTGCATAGCTTTCACAGTAAAATCAACAGAAGTGTTATATTTATGGATCACATGTTCAAAATCTTGAAAATATTTTTTTGCAAATTTTCTGTTAAAATCCCTATCATCATTACCAACTACAAATGTATGCATAGGGTAGAAAACAGGAGTTAAATCATGCTTAAGACAGGTCTCCTGGATATATTTAGCTAAATTTGCTTCAAATGCTTCCTTGGTTTTCAAAAACTCATCATGGTTTTTATCTCCCATATATTCGGAGGTCCATTCTCTTAGGAAACATGCTAATATGTTCTTTTTACTCTCAGTTTTAATTTTAGTACTTACTTTTCTAATATACTCACGCGCAGGGTCTCCAATATTTTCAATATCAGTGCGATTTGAAAGTTTTTTGGCATATTCAAAAGATGCATTATCACGTACTTTAATAGTAGTCGCGATTTGGAACATCTTCTTTACAGCATTAATATGTTGCTGTTCTTTTAAAGGTCCTACACCACACCCAAATATGATAGTCTTTCTATTGAATTGCTTGGCGATTTTAAATGCCCATAAAGGTACACTCAAGGCATTGATACCCATAAGTGGTCCTCCGCCCATGACAATTTCGTCACATTGAGCGCATGCTAAAGAAAATGACAGATCTTTAGTAGAAACTATGTATGCTTGAACTTGTAATTCTTTACATGTCTTTTCAGTAATAAATGGGTAGACGCTGCTTATATAAAATTCTATATTTGAGTATTTCTCTTTATAATAATCAATGATACTTCCTAAGATTGCTTTATCACCTACAGTTTCAGTACCATACCAACCTGTAATTAGAACCTTGTATGTTCCCTTTTTGCCAGGAAGTTTGTGTTTTAATAGAGCAATAGGAAGCTTAAAATAATGTGCTCTATGAATGTTCCGAAGGGAAATGTTTTTTTGCCAAAAGCTTTCTTTGAAGCTAATCAAAGCCTCTTTATAAGTAATTGGAGCATGATAATCGTGAATGCAACTATCACAATCATCGTTAATGATCCGTTTTCTTTCTATTAAGTTTTCATTGTAGATATCTAATGAGGATTGTTCCAGGCCATTTCCAATTTTTTGAGATTTAGGCGCACAATAATGCAGATCTCCTCTGGAGTTTAATACAACGCCATTAGCTTGATAAGGGCAAGCGATAAGACGCTTACCACCCCCTAAAATATTGATAATACTCTTATAAGTTCTTTTATAGGTAGGGTTCTTTTCAAATGTTAGTTCAACTTTTTTGAAGAAACACATAAGATGATATGTTTCCTCTTCATCAAAAGTTCTGATCACTTCTCCTCGGTCCTCATTATACAACCTTTTGATATATTCAGCTATTCGGAATCGTCCATAAATACCTTCTTCTTTCAAGAAGTCTAATAGCTCATCTACTTCCCATACATTAACCTTTGAAATAGTGCATCCTATAGCAACAGGTACATCTGTTTCATTTCTAAAATGATTAATGACATTAATAGCGGTATCAAAGTTACCCTCTCGCCCTCTTACTTTATCATGAGTCACTCCATATCCATCTAGAGAAACCATCATACTAAAGTTTTTTTCATAGCGATCGCATACTTCAATCACTTGGTGAATTCTATTAATTACATCTTTTTCTATAATTGCATTTGTGATAATGCTAAGTCCACGAAGGCTTGGTAGTTTTTTACAACAGGCTTCATAAAGATCAGCTAAATCTTCTCTTAAAGTAGGCTCTCCTCCTGTTATTCCTACACCTCTTACTTCTGAATATAAACTGTCATCTAAAATTTTTTCCAAATCCTGAGGTGAAACTTCGAATCCTTTTTTTTGCTGCCAGATGTTGCACATTGTGCATTTAGAGTTACAAATATCATTAGCATTCATATTGATGACAGTAGGCTTCTCAGGATTTTTTTGATGATGTTGTAGCCTGCTGTTATCCTGTTTCTTTAGATCTCGAAGGGCCCTATAGTCATGCCAAAGTGCACGTATTTGCTTTAAAGATTCTTTAAAAGGAATGTATTTTTTTCCAGGTATTTTCATAAACATAAGATCATGTAACTCTTTAAATCTTATAGTGGAAATGAGTTGCTAGGTCTTTAACACTCTGTGATAGGTAATTAATATCTTCTTCGGTAAAATAATTTACCCAATCTCCTTTTTTTCCACTTCTAACAAATGTCGTGGCATTTGCTTTATCAGATTCATTCTTAAAAGGCCTTCCACTTTCTTTTTCAATTTTTTTCATGCTTGTAAATGAAGACTCTTGGATAGCTTTGGCAAGCTGTTCTTCTGAAGCTTTAATTCCTAAAGCCTTTACTAAACGTTCTACTTCAGTGAATGTATTAGACAGCAGGTCTTCATATCTAAATAACGCTATTACATTTGATTTATCTTTCCATGAAGCCACATGTTTATGCCAACTGTTTGGAGAACTATTTACTTTTCTTAAAAACTCAGAAAAAGTAGTGTTCTTGGGGTTCTTTTTCTTCTGGTAATGGAAAAATGATACATAAACGTCTTTAGGATCTCGTATCAGATATATTACTTTTTTGAATGCTGGGTTAAATGTCTGATGACTTTTAATTATTCGTGGGCGAGGAAGTTTCTCAAGAACTTCATTGTGCACATTAATTTCTGGTACATAATTTATAGCTGTATGAAAATTTATTTGCTCTCCTTCTTTCTTTAAAAGATTTGCTATTAAAAACCTGACCCATGTGTTCCCAGATTTGGGGTATGATACCAAGAAAATATCATCATCATAAATTTCTGGATGGTCTGGAGAAGAGGTTTTTTTTTTTAAAAACTTAGATAATATATTCATAGTCAAAAAATATAATTTAATATTTTAGAGTTCCTCGAAACACCTTATTAGATGTTTGTCTTGATAAACTAACTAACCGTTTCTTCACTCCGTTTTGTATCCCATTCAGTAGGAATCGCCACCATACCTGGCCATTTCTCAGGAAAGTATGAGCCAGAGGTGTTAAATAAATTTTCAATTTCAAAGTCTAAAAGCTTTACTGAAGGTATAAGAACTTTAACTCCCGGGATTCCAAATTGAACATCAACTGAGTAACTGATCTTATTAAAAATATGTGATGGAATCTTACATGTTGTACGGTAAAAGCCTTTAGAAGTGTTAGAGTTACGAGTATAATGGTCTGTAGAAGCAAATACAAGAATGCCTTCATGGGTATTAACCTTTAGAACAATTCTCATCCCTTTTAGATGAACTTTAACCTGATAGTCAATCTCAATATTAATTTCTTCCGAGGTATCAAATTTTGTTTTTACTGTTCCTTGTCCATTTTTAATCCTGGCAGCAATCAATCTTATTTCTGATGACTTTGGTTCAACTCCTTCACCCCAACTGATTTCTCCTGCATGCTTAGCGAATTCGGGAGTATCCATATAATTATCGATAGCCTTATCAACATCTCCTGTAAAAACGATCTGTCCATTTACTAATTGAATCGCCTGCGAACATAAGTTACGTACAGCACTCATGTTATGACTGACAAATAGAACTGTACGGCCCTGGCCTGCTACATCTTCCATTTTTCCTAAACATTTCTTCTGAAACTCAGCATCTCCTACTGCTAGTACTTCATCAATAATTAAAATTTCAGGTTCTAGGTGAGCTGCTACCGCAAATGCAAGTCTAACTTTCATTCCTGATGAGTATCTCTTAACAGGAGTATCTAAAAACTTTTCAACACCACTAAAATCAACAATTTCATCAAACTTTTCCTTTACTTCACTTCTGGACATGCCCAGTATAGTTCCGTTTAAAAAGATATTTTCTCTACCAGTTAATTCTGGATGAAAACCTGTACCAACTTCAAGAAGAGATGAGACTCTTCCATTAATTTCAATTCTACCTGTAGTAGGTTCAGTAATTCTAGATAATAGTTTGAGCAAAGTGCTTTTCCCTGCTCCGTTCTTACCGATAATTCCAAAAGCTTCTCCTCTTTTAACTTCAAATGAAACATCTTGCAAAGCCCAAAACTCTTTTGCTTTGCTAGTTTCATTCCTACTAAAAATACTAGATACTGTCTCCTTCAGGCTCCCACTTGAAGTATTACCGATAGCATATAGTTTAGATAAGTTTTCTACTTTTATTGCAATGTCGTCCATATCAAATTATATCAGCTATAGTTCTTTCTACTTTTTTAAAGTAAAACAAAGAACTGATGAATAGTATTATGACCACCACAAACGAAAGATAAGACAATGTGCTGGGGGGGTATGTGCCCAAAATACTCCACCTGAATCCGTCAATGATACCTGCTATAGGATTGAGGTAAAATACAATAGATGCCCAGTCTGGAATGCGATCAACCAAAATATTGGATGGATAAGCTACTGGAGTAAAAAACATACCAAATCGTACTAAGAAAGGTACGATTTGCTGGAAATCTCGATATCTAATAGTTAATGCGCTTAGCCAAATTCCTACCCCCAGAGATGCAATTATAGACATGAAAAGAAAGAACGGTAGATAGATGATATTAGGAGAAGGAGAAACCTGATAAAAAAACATTAAAACAAAAATAATAATGGTTGCAATCCCAAAATCAATAAGGCCCACAATAGCTTTTGAAAGGGGAACAATCAATCTTGGAAAGTAGACTTTCTGAACCATCCCTTGGGCACCAATAATGGATTGCCCTGCTTGGCTCATTACTGTAGAAAAATATGTCCAGGAAGCTAAACCACTAGCAGCAAATAATACATAAGGAGTATTTCCTGTATTAATTTGCAAACCACGACTAAAAACCAGCGAAAAAACTACTAATGTGAGAAAGGGTTGGATTACACCCCACATTAATCCCAAAAAAGTTTGTGCATACCTTACCTTAAAGTCTCTGTAGGCTAAAGTATAAAGAAGGTCTTTGTAGCGTACAATCTCTTTGAGATCAAGAGATAAGATGCTTTTATTTGCATCTATGATCGTTTTTTCCATGTTAAATCAATAACTAATCTATGCAATAATAGGTTTTATACCAATCTACAAACTTTTGGATTCCTTCGTTCAAAGGTGTAGACGGTTTAAAACCTACATCTTTAATGAGGTCATTTACATCTGCAAAAGTAGCTGGTACATCCCCATCCTGAATAGGCATCATGTTCTTTTTTGCTTCCTTGCCCAAAGCCTGTTCCAAAGTATGAATAAAGTCCATAAGCTTAACAGGATTGTTATTACCAATGTTATAAATGGCATAAGGGGCGAAGCTGCTTGCTGCATCGGGTTTTTGTCCATCCCAGTCTACATTTGGCTTAGCGATATGAGGCAACAGTTTGACGATTCCTTCCACAATGTCATCCACATAGGTGAAGTCGCGCTTCATCTCCCCATTATTGAATACCTTTATGGGCTCATCATCAAGTATAGCTTTGGTAAATAGGAAGAGCGCCATATCTGGCCTGCCATAAGGTCCGTAAACGGTAAAAAAGCGTAAACCAGTAGTAGGAATATCGTACAGGTTGGAGTATGTATGAGCCATCAGCTCATTAGACTTCTTTGTCGCAGCATACAAGGATACAGGGTGATCAACATTATGATGTATAGAGAAGGGCATTTTGGTATTAGCACCATAAACAGAGCTTGAGGATGCGTACACCAAATGCTCTACCGGGAAATGTCGACAGGCCTCAAGAATATTTAAAAAGCCAGTAACATTAGCATCTATATAAGCATATGGGTTAACTAAGGAGTATCTTACTCCTGCCTGTGCAGCAAGGTTAACTATATAATGAAATCTCTCCTGCTCAAAAAGCTGATCTATTCTATCTTTTTCAAGTAGGTCTATTTTATGGAAAGTAAAGCTATCTAGTTCTTCCAAAATTTTAAGACGGTCTTTTTTCAAGTTAGGATCATAGTAATCATTAAGATTATCAATGCCTACTACTTGAAAACCTTGCTCACAAAGTCTTTGTGAAAGGTGAAAACCAATAAAACCAGCTGCGCCAGTTATCAATACTTTTTTTGTTTGACTCATAATAAATATTATAGCTTACCGTCTACCAAATTTTTATCAAGTATACTTTTGACATCATATATAACGCCATTTTCTTTTTTTACTTTTTTAAGGTCAAGTTGTTGAAAATATTTATGGCCTACAGCCATTATTATGCCTTCATATGCTTTTTTAGGTACAGAAAGTAATTCTATACCATACTCTTCGTATACTTCATTGAAGTTAGCTAATGGGTCATAAACTTGTACATCAACTCCGTAATCCTGTAATTCTCTGATAATATCTATTACTCTACTGTTTCTAATGTCCGGGCAGTTCTCTTTAAAAGTAATGCCTAGCACCAGCACTTTTGCTCCTTTTATTGGAAACCCTTTTTGCGATAATAGCTTCACTACTTTGTTTGCAACAAAGCTTCCCATGTTATCATTAATTCTTCTGCCAGCAAGGATAACCTGCGGGTGATAGCCAATGCTTTCTGCTTTATGGGTGAGGTAGTAAGGATCTACTCCAATACAGTGTCCGCCAACCAAACCTGGACGAAAAGGTAAGAAATTCCACTTTGTGCCTGCCGCTTCTAATACTTCTTGTGTATCAATTTGCATCCGGTCAAAGATTAGTGCGAGCTCATTAACAAATGCAATATTAATATCGCGCTGTGCATTCTCTATGACTTTCGCTGCTTCTGCTACTCTGATGGAAGAAGCTTTGTGCGTGCCTGCAGTAATTATGCTTTTGTATAGCAGATCTACTTTTTCGGCAATTTCTTCAGTACTTCCACTAGTTACCTTCTTTATAGAATGGACTCTGTGTTCTTTGTCTCCCGGGTTTATACGTTCGGGCGAATAACCACAGAAGAAGTCTTTATTATACGTTAAACCGCTAACTTGCTCTAAAATCGGTACGCAGTCGTCTTCGGTACAGCCAGGGTATACGGTAGATTCATAAATAACAATATCATTCTGCTTAAGTACTTTTCCTACCGCTTTGCTTGCACTTCGAAGCGGAGTGAGATCAGGCTTTTTGTACTGATCAATAGGAGTGGGCACCGTGACTATATATATGTTACAACTTTTAATGTCTTTAAGTTGATTAGTAAAGATAAGTCGATTTGATAGTCCGAATTCATGAGCTTCTACCTCTCCGGTTCTATCCTTTCCTTGATGTAATTCCTGAATTCTTTTGTGATCGATATCAAAACCTCTAACCTCATATTTCTTACCAAATTCAATAGCAAGAGGGAGGCCTACATATCCTAGGCCAACAATGGCAATCTTATTACTATCAGTATTTAAGCCCACTAAACATTACTTTTGACATTTGAAAAAATCACTTGCGCAACAATAATACCAAGCCCCAAAGCAATACCAGTAAATATTGCTAAAGCAATAATTAGTTCACGCTTAGGCTCACTGGTTTTTAATGGAATCTGTATAGGTTCTAAAACTTTAAACACAGGTGTTTCTTCCTGAACTTTAATTCTAGCTTGTTCAAGCTGCTGGGCCACACTCTGGTATAAACTGTAAGCTAAGTTATAATCTGTTTGCGCCTGTTCAATCGCTATTCTGGCATTTTCAGTCGCGATATTAAGATTTTGGTCTCTGATACGAGCTAGCCTTTGTTGAGCTGCTTCATATCTTTCTTCTTTTTCTAAAAATTGTTTCTCTATAAAATCCAGATTTTCCTGAGCTTTGTTAATTCTGTATTCAGTAACATACTTCGTTAAATAAGCTACTGCCAACCTTGTAGTATTTGCGGCTACTAGCGGGTCAGGCATTTCTGATGAAACCATTACCATGCCATTGGGTTGTATGGTTGTAGAAACCCTTTCTTTAAGAGAAGAAATAGCTTTAATTTGCTTATTATTTAAAGCTATGATTTCATATTCTATTTCACCTGAATTACCAAGCTGTGTGCTCTTCAAGGTGTCAGCAGGTGATGCTGTGTTTGTTTCTACAGAAGCAGGGGATTTGTCTTCTTTAAACCAACTCATAACTTTCAAAGGTAGGTTTAGAAGTATACGAGGAAGGCCTAGTGTATATTTTTTTAAATGATCTTGCAAAGTAGGCTCACTTACTTCAGTAAAATAATGATACAAACTCATTGTAGTATCTAAAGAAGGAAAGTACAACTCTTCTTGCATTAAAAACAAATAGAATGGTGTACTCTGTGTAATATCTGGGTATAAGCCTTTACTAAGTCCTGTACTATTATCTCCGACTCCAACTCCTGCAAGCCCACCAATCTGCTTCAAAAAATTGCTGGAAGAGTTACTTCCTGCTTCTTCTGACTGAGGCATCAATACCACATTAGTAGTATACTCTTCAGGGCTAACTATAGCAATGAATATCCCTATTATAAATGTACCAATGGTAGTATAAAGAATAGTTTTTCTTCTTTGCCAAATATCTTGAGCAAGTGCTAAAAGGTCTATCTCGTCGTTTTCAACAGGTCTCTTCCTTGAGTTTTCTTTATTCTTGGCTTGAGCTACAGACTCAATATCATTATCCTGATGCTTTTCCGTAGTTTCCACTATGCTTATTCTTGTTATAGTAAAGGAATTTTATTCACTTCAACACTTTGAACTTACCTCAGCTTTGGTGAAAAAGCTGCCAAAGGAGTTTTGTCTGGTGCAAAAATTAAATTTGTTCACTGATTATTTTAATACCGCTAACGATTCGCCACATTAATTACTGTAACTATAGTAAGAGCAATACTGGCCAGGGTTGAACCAATACCTACCCATGCCTGGGTAGAAAGTCCACCTTCTTTTTCAGGTACTATAATTTCTGCACCGGGCTTTACCTTTGGGTAATTTTTTAAAAACAAAAAGCTTTTTGTCCGGTCAACTGAACCATTTGCATAGACTATGTATGAACGTTTTCTGTCAGATTGTTTAGTAAATCCTCCCGCCTCAGAAATATACCTTTTAAAGCCTTTGGCACGATCATAACGGGTAGATGAAGGATATAATAACTCTCCGTTCATTTGTACGGTTTGTAGTTCTTTAGGTACTTCTAGTGTATCTCCAGGCAAAAGAATCAGGTCATATTTTGAGTCTGGATTGTTTAATATTGTTTCCAAATCAATACCAATCGCATTAGTTTCTGATATTTCCACATTTGTAGCTGCCAAAGTAGTCAATAGCTCTGGATTAAGCGTACGTGCGTTTAGGGCACGCTTTGCCAGTTGATTATCGTTGCTCGTATTGCTGTTATCATTTTGAGCTTCATTTTCTCTTTGTATGTCCATTAATTGTAAAGAGTCTAATACTTCCTGCTTTCTAATTTCTAACTCTTTATAATACTCAGGATTAAGTCTGATTAAACGTGCACCTTCAAGATAGGCGTAGCTGGTAAGGCCTCCGGTTCTTTCTACCAAGTCGGAAATTCTTTCGTTTTTGTTAGTAATAATATATTCTCCGGGGTACAGTACTTCACCTTTAACGGTAACGGGTTGCTGTATCTCATAGTCGGGTGATTTTCTGATGAACACCTGATCAAAAGGCATTAGTTCAAATGCCGCATTTTCAGCAGATAAACTTAAGTTTTTGTCTACTTTAAACTGGAAAATATTTGCCATCTGTACATTTTCAGACACGGGTACACCAGATGCCGTACTGGTATTGGCAGAAACTCGACGTGCTACTTCAACTCTGGCCTGAGAAGCAGATTCTTTAAAGCCTCCTGCCATTGCTATCAGGTCTTCCAGTGTCATACCTCGCATATAGCTAAACTCTCCTGGTGCTTGTACTTCACCTTTTATTTTAACCTCATATTCTTCTTCTAAATCAAAAATTGAGAAAATTCGTACTACATCTTCTCTTTGAAGTGGTATATCTGGCTTTCTGTCGGTTAAAACATCTCTAAGGCTTACAGACATCACCTCTGTCATAAGATCGTCACCCTTACGGTAGATTAGGGCACGGCTGGTGAAAGCATCTTCTCTTAGCCCTTCGGCTTTTTCTACCAGTTCTTTAAGGGTAAGTCCATCGTTTAACGAATAGGTTCCGGTACGAAATACAGCCCCTACTATTTCTACCCGATTCTCAAAACGATTCAATATAGAATCTACTTCTACAATATCACCATTTTGAGGTAAAAATGAATCCAGTGCATCTCCACTTAAATCTTCTATTCTTTTAGCTCTATTGGTTTTACGGATTACCCTTAAACGATGAGTATAAGCCTGATCAGTAAAGCCTCCACTAAACCGAAGCGCTTCTGCCATAGGCTCGTCCTGCTTCATTTCGTAGTAGCCTTCTCTCTTAACTTCGCCTTTAAGCTCTATTCTTGTAGAATAAGGTGCAACTCTAATGATGTCCTGATCCTGTAAAAAAATAGGATTAGCACCTTGGCCTTTTACCAGGTAGTCATATACATCTAAAGAAGCAATAACCTTGTTATTTCTTACTACTTCTATGTCTCTGAATGAGCCAATAAAAGTAGGCCCTCCTGAGAGGTAAAGGGCATTAAACGCCGTAGCTAATGAGGATAAAGTATAAGTACCTGGCCTTCTTACTTCACCAACAATAGTTACTTTAATACTTCTTACCCTTCCTAAAGAAACCTCAGCATAAGTATTGGGCCTGTTACCATTGTTTGAGCGTAAGCCGGAGTAAATGTTGGTTAAGCGATTCACAATTCTTTCAGAAGCATCTTCTACTGTTAAACCATTGACATAAATAGGGCCCAGATTATCTATTGTGACAGTTCCTTCACGACTTACTTCTAGTATATAGCTTTGGCGAGAGGCTCCCCAAACGTTTACCATAAGCTCGTCACCTGTGCCTAACTGATAGTTTTTAGGAGTGGCAATATTGATATTTGGTTCAAAAGAAATATCTTTATTACCAAAGAGCTCCATCCCAAACACTTTTCTCTCCTCTTTGCTAAGTTCGACACTAACGCCAGTAGCATTACTTGTGTCAGTAAGAGTACTGTCTTGGCGGCTCCCTCTGTTTGTTGGTCCCTGCTGGTTGTTCGAGCTCATTTGTGTTTTTACTGAGCGTAGGCGAGTCATAAGTTTGCTCACTTCTGCACGAGGCATACCCCGCATAACTGCAGTGGTTTCTATCTGTTGGTCAGAAAGGTTTCTACTTTCCGCAGCTTCAGCTAGTTTTTTGATTTGTGCCTCTGATAATTGGTCTACCTGAACCTTACTAAGGTCCTGTTCCAGAAGGCTGCTGTTTTGGGCAAGCGCAAGCTGGTAACTAAATAGAAAAATGGTGAAAACTCCTACTAAAATGGTTCTTATTGACATACCCTGTGTGCTGTGTAATAAATACAATGATGACTCCCTAAGTACGGCGCAAAGCTATGAATATTGCGTTTATCTAACAAGCTACTTGATTATACATAGATCGTACCATTTTATAAAGTAGCCATATTAATATCAGTCCAGTAATCAAATACTAGCAAGCTGTAAATGAGGCTCTTGAAACCTTACACTATTCTTACCTACCATTAAAGTAGCTTTTTGTAAGTAGAACTTGAATTATGTTATGATTAGTAATTACATTACAGGGATAAGTTTGTACTTTAGAGAGATGAGTCTGCCTGGCTAAAGAGGCTCAAGGTGCAAAGCAGTCCCGAAATTATCTTATGTGCCAAAGTGGTAATAGTTGAGCATTCTTTGTTACTTTGAACTTATGAATTCTAGTAGCAAAAAACTCTTTTTACTGGATGCTATGGCACTTATCTATCGTGCCCATTTCGCGTTTAGTAAAAATCCCCGAATAAATTCTAAAGGACTTAACACCAGCGCAGCTTTTGGCTTTACTAATGCACTTTTTGAAGTACTTACCAAAGAAAAACCCAGCCATATTGCTGTGGCTTTTGATACCAGTGCGCCTACTTTTCGTCACAAACAGTTTGAAGCCTACAAAGCCAATCGGCAGGAGCAGCCGGAAGATATTCGTGTAGCTATTCCGATTGTTAAAGATATAGTTAGAGCTTTCGATATACCTGTACTTGAGCTAGATGGTTACGAAGCTGATGACATCATCGGAACTATTGCAAAAAGAGCTTCCTGCGAGGAGTTTACTGTATATATGATGACGCCCGATAAAGATTATGCTCAGTTGGTTGAAGATTGTGTTTATCTTTACAAACCAGCTTTTATGGGTAATGGCGTAGAGATATTAGGCATACCTGAAGTGCTTAAGAAGTTTGATATTGATCGTGTAGAACAGGTGACAGATATACTGGGACTACAGGGTGACTCGGTAGATAATATTCCGGGAATACCAGGCATTGGACCCAAAACAGCCTCTAAACTACTTAAAGAGTATGGTTCAGTAGAAGGGGTAATTGAGAATGCAGACCAGCTCAAAGGCAAACAGAAAGAAAAAGTAAAGGAGTTTGGTGAGCAGGGTATACTTTCTAAACAGCTGGCAACCATCAAAATAGATGTGCCCGTTGATTTTCATGCTGAAACTTTCAGTTACAATGGGCCTAATGAGGAGGTTTTACGACAGCTTTTCCAGGAGTTGGAGTTTCGGGCTCTTACCCGGCGGGTGTTAGGCGATCCTGGCGATCAGGGGAGTACAAACGGAGGGCAGACCAATCTCTTTGAAGATAGTGCCCTGGATAATGCTACACAAAAAGTTGCAGAGCAGGCGGTCAACCTTCAAAGTATAAGTGAAGTAGAGCATAACTACCAACTCATTGATACTGCCGAGAAAAGAGCCGATCTTATCAAAAAACTAGAGCAGCAGTCCTCTTTTTGTTTTGATACCGAAACCGATAGCTTAGATGCACTCACTACTCAGCTAGTAGGGCTAGCCTTTTCTTATAAAAAAGGAGAGGCATTTTATGTGCCCTGCCCTGAAGATCAGCAGGAGACTCAAAGTATAGTCAACGAGTTTAAACCTTTGCTAGAGGATGAGAAAAAGCAAAAAATAGCTCAGAACCTTAAGTTTGACATGTTGGTGCTTCGTAAGTACGAAGTAGAGGTACACGGAGCAATATTTGATACTATGATTGCTCATTATCTGTTAGATCCAGAAACAGGCCATAGCATGGACGTGATGGCTGAAAATTATCTGCAATACAAACCCGTTTCTATAGAAAGCCTTATTGGTAAAAAAGGGAAGAAGCAAGGTAATATGCGTGATATTCCCCTACCTGATGTTACGGAGTATGCCGGAGAGGATGCCGATATAACTTTACAGCTTAAAGAAACTTTTGCACAGGAAATAGACAAAGACAATAAGCTAAAAGCGCTTTTTTACGACATGGAGCTCCCGTTAATTCCAGTGTTAGCTTCTATGGAGTATGAAGGCGTAAAATTGGATACGTCTGCACTTAAGGAGCTTTCTGCTGAACTGACCACAGAACTACAAAAAATAGAGAAAGATATATTTGAAGTTGCCGGCACCGAATTTAATATTGGTTCTCCTAAGCAATTAGGTGAAATTCTGTTCGATAAATTAAAGCTGGTAGATAAGCCCAAAAAAACCAAGTCTGGGCAGTATGCCACCGGAGAGAACATACTTTCTGCCCTGGCTACTGAGCACGAAATAGCAAGGCGTATTCTGGATTTTAGAGAAGTTCTTAAGCTGAAGAATACATATGTTGATGCTTTGCCTAAACTTATTAGTGAGTATGATGGCCGTATCCATACCTCATATAATCAGGCCGTTACTTCTACCGGCAGGTTAAGTTCTACCAATCCCAACTTGCAGAATATACCCATACGTACGCCTAAGGGTCAGCTTATTCGCAAAGCTTTTGTTCCTCGTAGCGATGACTTTTTGCTTATGTCCGCAGATTATTCGCAGGTAGAACTACGGATAATGGCGTCTTTCTCTAAAGACGAAAGTATGATAGATGCCTTCCGTAATGGGCGAGATATTCATGCTACTACCGCGGCAAAAATATTTAATGTAAAGCTGGATGACGTAACTCCAGAAATGAGGCGTAAGGCTAAGACTGCGAACTTTGGTATCATCTATGGTGTGTCAGCCTTTGGTTTGGCCCAACAGCTCAGTATACCTCGCGGAGAGGCTTCGGAAATTATTAAAGCGTATTTCAAGGAGTTCCCTAGTATAAAAAACTATATGGATAGCGCTATTAAGCAGGCGCGGGAGAAAGAATATGTGGAGACTGTAATGGGACGCAGGCGTTATCTTCGTGATATTAACTCTCGAAACCCTACTGTTAGAGGTTATGCAGAACGAAATGCCATCAATGCGCCTATTCAAGGTACGGCGGCGGATATGATTAAGATTGCGATGGTCAATATTCATCAGTGGATGAAGAGCGAAAAGCTAAAATCAAAAATGATTATGCAGGTGCATGACGAACTAATTTTTGATGTGCACCATAGCGAGAAAGATTTAGTAAAAGCAAAAGTACTGGAATTCATGAAAAACGCTCTTCCTTTAGAAGTACCTATGGAAGTAGAAGCTGACATCGCGAAGAACTGGCTGGAAGCCCACTAAACTCATGCGACCTACATTACAGGACATACAGAAGGCAGCTCAGCGTATTGCTCCGCTTATTCACCGTACCCCGGTGCTTAGTAGTATAAGTATCAACCATATTGCTGGAGCGGAGCTACATTTCAAATGCGAAAACTTTCAAAAGGCTGGCGCATTTAAGATGAGGGGCGCCGCTAATGCAGTGCTTTCGCTTAGTGATGAAGAAGCTCGGCGGGGAGTAGCAACGCATTCTTCTGGAAATCACGGACAGGCACTTGCTAAAGCAGCACAAAGCAGAGGCATAAAAGCATATATTGTAATGCCAGAAACAGCACCTACTGTTAAGAAAAAAGCGGTAGAAGGCTATGGCGCAGAGGTTGTTATCTGCAAACCCACATTACAGGCACGTGAAGATACCCTGAAGGATGTAGTTAAACGTACTGGTGCTAACTTTATACACCCTTATAACGACGAGCGTGTAATCTGTGGGCAAGGAACCGCAGCACTGGAATTGATAGAAGAAGTTTCTGAGTTTGACATTGTGATGTCTCCGGTAGGAGGAGGAGGATTGCTTAGCGGTACAGCAATTACAACTACAGCGCTTTTGCCTAAAGCTAGCATAATTGCGGGGGAGCCTGAAGGTGCTGATGATGCTTACCGCTCACTCCAGGCAGGAGCAATTGTTCCTTCAGAAAATCCTAAAACTATTGCTGATGGTTTGCTAACATCACTGGGCGACAAAACTTTTCCAATCATAAAAGAGCTGGTTTCAGAAATTATTACTGTAAACGATGAGGAGATCATGTATGCCCTCAGGCTAATCTGGGAAAGAATGAAGATTATCGTAGAACCCTCCTGTGCTGTACCTTTGGCAGCAGTACTACAGCAAAAAGAGAAGTTTGCTGGCAAAAAAGTAGGAATCATCCTGACTGGCGGTAATGTGGATTTGGATAAACTATCCGCAAAGTTTTAGCTTATAAAGTAGAAGTATAATATTTTTTATCAAAAGCGCATTTTATTCATAACACAATGCGTCAAAATGCTAAATACTCCAATAAGGAATTAATATATTTGCCAAATGAAAAATATTGCTGTTTTTGCTTCAGGGAGTGGCACCAATGCCGAAAAAATATTTGAAAAATTTCAAAATCATCCCGAAGCACGAGTTAAACTTCTATTATCTAATAATCCTAAAGCTGGAGTAATTGCTCGCGCTGCCAAATATAACATAGAAGTATGTGTATTTGACAGAAGCATCCTTACCCAAACGCAGGATATACTTAATACGTTGCAAGAGCAAAACATAGATCTGATTGTGCTGGCAGGTTTTCTTCTTAAAATTCCTGACAATTTACTCAAAGCTTATCCTGACCGTATTGTTAATATTCATCCGGCATTATTACCCAAATATGGTGGAAAAGGTATGTACGGAATAAATGTACATAAAGCAGTTGTGGCAGCTCAGGAAAAACAGTCCGGCATTTCTATACATCTTTGTAATGAAAACTATGACGAAGGTAAAATGATCTTACAGGTGAGTTGTGAACTTACAGAAGAGGATAGCCCTACCGACGTGGCTGCTAAAGTACAGCAACTTGAGCACAAGTACTATCCGGAAGTGGTAGAAGAACTGGTAAGACAGCTAAAGTAGCCAACTCAATATTATCGTATCTACGTTTTCAAAATATACATTCAACTTTTAAGAGGAGGCAAAAAACACTACTTTTGCCGTTCAAATCAAATCTGACCTATCATGAGCAAAAAGATCAATGCGGCTTTAGTATCAGTGTATTATAAGGAAAACCTTGCTCCTATAGTACAGCTACTGAGTAAATATGGCGTAAAGATTTATTCTACCGGAGGTACTCAAAAGTTTATAGAAGAGCAGGGCGCAGAAGTAACTGCTGTGGAAGACCTTACCGGTTACCCCTCTATACTGGGAGGACGTGTTAAGACTTTACATCCTAAAGTATTTGGAGGGATTTTGTCCAGAAGAGATCTGGATACTGACCGTCAGCAGGTAGAAGAGTACGAAATCCCACCTATAGACCTGGTGATTGTGGATCTTTATCCTTTTGAAGAAACAGTAGCTTCAGGGGCCTCAGAAGCTGAAATCATAGAGAAAATTGATATTGGAGGTATAGCCTTGATCAGAGCAGCTGCTAAAAACTTTAAAGATGTGCTTATAGTTTCATCTCGCCAGCAGTACGGAGCGCTTGAACAATTATTAAAAGACAAGGAAGGAAGCACGGAGCTGGAAGACCGTCGTAAGTTTGCAATGCAGGCTTTTGCCCAAAGCTCTCATTACGATACGGCTATTCATCAATATTTTAGCAATGCTACTGCTGAAGCAAGCTTTGACAAAGCCAAACTTCCGGAGAAAAAGCTTCGTTACGGGGAGAACCCTCATCAGGAGGCCGCATTTTATGGTCCCCTGGAAGAAATGCTGGAACAGCTAAACGGTAAAGAACTCTCTTTTAATAATTTGGTGGATATAGATGCAGCTGTTGATCTGATAGAAGAGTTTGAAGATGAGAAAGCATTCGCTATCCTTAAACATACCAATGCCTGTGGTTGTGCAACTGGCTCTAGTGTAAAGGAAGCATACCAAAAAGCTTTTGCCGCGGATACTATCTCTGCCTTTGGTGGAGTGCTTATCACCAATGCTGAAGTGGATAAAGATGCGGCAGAAGAGATGCATAGCCTTTTCTTTGAAGTGTTGATAGCCCCTTCGTACACAGAAGAAGCGCTTGCGCTGCTAAGTCAGAAGAAGAAAAGAGTATTGCTAAAAAAGAAGCAAAATAAAACCGCTCAGAAGCAATTTAAAACTTTACTTAATGGGGTAATTGAGCAGGATCGCGACCTTAAAACTGATAGCCTGGAAGACCTGAAAGTAGTTACTAAGAGAGCTACTACAGATAATGAAAATGAGGCATTACTTTTTGCGAGTAAAATCTGTAAGCATACCAAATCAAATACTATCATTTTGGCTAACAAAGGGCAGATGTACTCTAGTGGTGTAGGGCAGACTTCTCGTGTAGATGCGCTTAAGCAGGCAATAGAAAAAGCCAAGCATTTTGGCTTTGATTTAAAGGGTGCTGTAATGGCTTCTGATGCTTTTTTCCCTTTTCCTGACTGTGTAGAAATTGCAAATCAGGAGGGTATCTCAGCAGTAATTCAACCTGGCGGATCTATCAAAGATCAAGATTCAATAGACTATTGTGATGCAAATAATATGGCGATGGTATTTACCGGCTTTCGCCACTTTAAGCACTAAAAGAACAATTACAACGGATAGGGGGGCGTACTGAGAGGTGCGCTCTTTTTTTATGCTTTATGATTAAGACTGGCCAACAGCGCTGCGGCTCTTCTTGCCTAATAGCTTTTCGTCTACAAAAGGTTTTTTTACCAATACGTCTCTGCGTACGATTAAGGAGTACAGAATAAAGGTTACGATCAGCCCTGTAAAAGAGTAAGAGACAGAGGACTCAGTAAAGAAGTAACCTCCAATGCTAACAACAGTAATGCTTAAAAACGAGAGTAAGACGGTAGCAGATAAATGGCTTAAACCATTATCAATAACAAAATGGTGAATATGATTTCTGTCTGCTACAAAAGGCCCACTACCACTGGCAATACGATGGGTAAACACTCTAAGCGTATCAAATAAAGGTATAGCTAGGATTAATATAGCAATAGTAGGAGCATTGGGTACGTAGTGTTCATTGAAAATCTGATTGAACTGGATAAACTTAATAGCCAGTAACGATAGGATAAAGCCCACAACCAGAGATCCGCTATCGCCCATAAAGATTTTATTCTTTTTAGAAAAGTTGAAGCGAACGAAGGCTAATAAAGCACTTACTAATACGGATGATAAAGCAGCTGCCCAATATACTTCTGCTACAAAGAAATAGACGCCAAAAGTAAGAGAAGCCACTATGCCTAAGCCTGCAGCAAGTCCATCTATACCATCAATTAGGTTGTAAGCATTGATTACGACAATCATCACAAAAAGCGTGATAACAAAGCTACTAAGGTAGGATATCTCGTAGAGGCCAAGAATACCGTACAGATTGCTAATTCTTATATCTGTAAAAAAGATAGCAAGTGCAGCGGCGAGAAGCTGAGCTAACAATTTTTTGTAGGGGTCAATTACCAGTATGTCATCTTTAAGGCCTATAAAGAAAAGAATAACTAATGAGGGAATGACCAAATGAATATTGACCTCTCTGGTAATACTCTCGGGAGTAGCAAGTAAGAAAGTAATAACAATAGCAGCAAAAATAGCAATGCCTCCCAGACTTGGTGTCTTTTGTAAATGTGAGCTTCTCCCATTGGGCTCTTCCATAAGGTGTTTCTCAGAAGCCACTCTGATAATAGCTGGTATAGTAATACGAACTATTACGTATGAAAAAAACGCGGCAATTAGTAAAGAAACAATAGGTGTTTCTAAGATTTCAGAAACCATAAACACACAAGTTGATTTGGTTAGCTAGAATTCCTTATCTCTCCTACTACATAACACATAGCATACTCCCCACTTCAATTCATACCAAAGCTAACACAATTATAAGGACAAAGTAAATATCATGTAGGATGTTTCTACAAAAGAGCACTAAACATACTGCTAATATGCCTAGGTAGAAAAGTAGTCATGTTTTCGCGAAATAGGCTATAAAAGTTCACTTATGGGTTCTGAAGACGCTTTATTGATATCAGTAATTGATATGCTGCGCATTAATTTTTCTTCAAGTAAATCTGCCCAGGTATTCATGTATTTTACCACATCTTTTTTCTGATTGTGATGTAAGTATCTTTCGTTAGTAGGTAGTCTTTGAAGAACCTCTTTGTCAGAAAGCCTTTCCAAGTGTTTAAAATCCTGAATATCCATGCCTGCATCAATCATAAAGGAGATTACCTGATCCATGAGGTAGCCGCTGGTAGGGCAAAAATCTAGTGCCTGCTCACTCCAGTCGCCTCCACGCGTACGCATGGCATATTCATGAATATCGGCACGGGAAAGCTTCGTAATTTCCTGTACTAAAAATCCGCAATTGCAGCTACCCATGTGCCCCCACTGATAGTTTTTGCTTTCCGTAAGTTTGCGTGCAGCATTGCGAAGGGCGTCTATTAACTCTGGATTTGGTCTGGCCATATAGGGTGAAATTTTGAGGTTAGTACTAAATCAACCTGTTGTTTACTTTATGGTTTTCTGAAATTTTTATAAATTAATCAAATTGCCATCAAGCTTTATATTAAAATAAGTATAAACTCAAGTAAGTTCAATTTTTATGGGTAAAGGAGACAAAAAAACTAAGAAAGGAAAAATTGCTAAAGGGTCTTATGGAGTTCGTAGGCCTAAAAAATCGGCTTCTCCCAAAGCGGAGAAAGCAAAAAAATAGGTAGCTCATCAATGAGCTACCTTACACTATTTTTGGTAAAGTAAACATTAGGAGCCCCGTTTAGGAAAAGACTTAAACATTTTTTGTACGGACTGATAGGCAGTATTAAAGCGTTCTTCCGGGTGGTTAACGGGGCCAATGCCTATTCCTCTCCATACTAATTCTTTTTGCTCTGTGGAAAGCATATCTACGACAAAAGTGCCTGTCTTCTCGTATTTCACTTCTTTGTAGCGAGTATTATAATTCGGCCCCCAAAACGAATTGTAGGCCCACATGCTACGCATACCAGGATAATAAGGGTCGTTATTTGCGCTTTTCCAGCTTTCTTTACGGGCCTCTTCGGTTAAAATGTTAAATGCCACCAATAGGTCAGGCGCGTCTGTACTCAGTTCATAGCCTTTTTGTTTCATTTCGTAAGCAATTCGCTTACTAATTTCCTGATACAATATGGCTGTAGCCTGGTCCAACTCCTGCAAATTAACATCAGCGAAGGCGTAAGTAGTATAAGCCGCAGGCTGAAAGCTCTCTTCTTTGTCTGCTATTACTTTAATAGAAGAACAGGATGAAACTAGAGTAAGAGACAGAATGATACAGATACTAATTATAATCTTTTCCATAAACGACTACATTTCTATGGCTATAACGATATACTACCCCTTTTTTGTGCCCAAAGCACTATTATATGCAACCCTAAAATATTGAGTAAGTTATTCCTCTAGCTGCAAGACAATTTTTCCACTGTTTTGGTTGGATTCCATATACTTATGCGCTTCTACAACATCCTTCCAGGAGTATATGCTATCAATAATTGGTCTAAGCTCTTGCGTTTCAAAACGAGGAAGGGCAAAGTCAGCAAAGTCCTTGGTTAGCTGTATCTGGTAGTTAAGACTGCGAGAGCGTAGTGTGGAAGCCGTAAGCTGTAACCTTTTACTCAACAGTTTAAGCAAATTTATCTCTTCTACTTTTATACCTCCCAGAGTAGCCAGTAATACCAGGCGACCATCCATAGCCAAGCTTTCAATATTTTTGTTAAAATAAGGTGCAGCAATAAAGTCAATAATTACGTCCACTCCTCTTCCTGAGGTATGTTCCTGAATTTTCTCTTCAAAATCCTGAGTACGGTAGTCAATACTAAGGTTTGCTCCCAACTTATGGCATAGGGCATGCTTGGTGGCCGAAGCTGTTACAATTATCTCTTTAGCTTTAAATTGTTTGGCAAGCTGAATTGCGGCAGTGCCTACTCCGCTTGCTCCTGCGTGCACTAATAGTGTTTCTCCAGCCTGAAGGCAGGCAATCCACTTCAGTGCCTGATATGCGGTCAGAAAAACTTCAGGAATAGCAGTCGCATCAGTAAATGAGAAACCTGGAGGCATAGGCATGGCCATATCTTCATGGATTACGGCAAACTCTGCATAGCCTCCACCCGGAATTAACCCAAAAACCTGATCTCCTCTTTTCCAACGGGCTACCTGGCTGCCTGTCTCTACTACTTCTCCGCTTACTTCCAGCCCAAGTATAGAGCTAGCTCCAGCGGGTGGGGGATATTTACCTTCACGCTGTAGTAGGTCTGCACGATTAAGCGCTGTAGCTTTAACTTTAATAAGTATCTCTCGTGTTTTAGGTGTGGGGGTAGAAACATGATCAATTCTGAGTTGCTCGGCGCTACCAGGCTGATCAAAAATAATGGCTTGCATATATAAAAAAGTTGATGGTTTGCGAAGCTAATTAATCTGAAAGAAAAATGTTAGCCATAATACTGAAAGAACTGCTTGCTGAGGTTTGATATTTAACTGTTGGGTGAAACCCATCTTAAGTTCTTTGAATAAAATTAATTGCCAGCTTATTAAATATTTCAGGCTTTTCAATATTACATACATGACCGCAATCCTCAATTACTTTTAGGGCAGCATGGGTGTGTTCTTTTACAATTTTACGGACGGGAGGCAAAAACATATAATCACCATCTCCCATTATGTATAGTGTAGGAACGGCAATCTCTTTTTCTTTAAAGTACCGTAGCAAAGGGTTTACTTCGTTTGTAAGGCGAAACCATTTCAAAAACTCTTTTTTGTAGAGCTTTTTCGCTTCTTCAATAAAAAGGTTGCGAGAGTTGGCGTCTCTTGGGTTCGGCATTATAATAAATGCAAAAAGTTTATATAGCCACATGTAAGGGACGAAGCGCTTTACCAAATGCCCTAAAAACACCAATACACGGGAGCGTACATTGAGCCTGGTTATGGCCCCACAGAGTATCATGGATTTCATATGTTGGGGAGCAATCTCTCCCAACGTACGGATAATTATAGTACCCAGAGAAACACCTACATAGTGCGCTTTTTTTATATCTAAGTGCTGAATAACTTCCAGCAGATCAGCCGTAACGTCTTTAAAAGTATAATCGTCCTTAACATAGCTTTCCAGTAAGTCTTTGGATCGTCCATGCCCTCGTAGGTCTACCAAAAGTACATTAAAATACTCTCTGAACAGGCGAATCTGACGAAACCAGATGGATGAACTTCCTCCGGCTCCATGGACAAATACGACCCACTCCTTCTCTTCCCCTGACTGATACTTTTTGTAATATAACATTGAATAATAATGCTCTGGTACACCAATGTCGCAAAATGCCCATGGTTTAGTCTAAAAGATATTTTGTTTCTTACCTTGCTACACTGCCTAAATATGGTAAGTTTGAAGTTCAACTAATAGATTTATCGTTTACATAAGGTCCACTAGCCTGAAATAGTCAACCATAGTTTTACGAAAAGGCTCTCTTATATTTTTTTTATGCATGAAGGGATGTTGCTCGCCTTCGTGTAAAATAAACATGGGCGATTCTGTCTGTATATTGCGATAAATCTGAGTGGCCAAACGAAAATGCTCAGCCTTGTTTCCATCAATGAACTGAATAGCTCCCTGACCTTGTACCTGTGTCGTATCTTTCCATACAATGTATAAAGTGTCCATTTGTTGGAGAAAGGCATTCGGTTCGGTCAGTATATATGCCTCATCATACCTCCAGTTTACAACAATAGACAAATCAAGTATAGGTTCTTCGGGTAAATCTACTCGCTCCTTAATTCGGTAAATATCCAGCTTAGCCTCATTCATAGTAGTTTTGTCGTAGCTGATAGCACGTACATTCTTGAAAAAAAGCTCCGAAGCATCAGAAGTAGTAAACTTGGCTGAACTCTCATCAATCTTTGTTTGGCTTCCGTTGCAGGCTACCAGTAATAAGAGAAGAACTAAATATGAAACATATGGTAATTGAGACATAGCAAATGAATAACATAAGCTTTTTTAAGTTTGTTTATCGTCAGCTGACTTTTGTAACAGTATACTGCTCATGCTTCGTGCCTGGTGTACCACCACATATTTTATAGGTTCAAGAAGTTTAAGCTGGTAAGTCTGGCATAATGCATCTAATAGTTGAACACTAAGCAAATAGCGTTCACTGCCATCAGGGAGTTTGTATCTGCCGCCCTTGCCTAAAGGGGTAGCTTCTTCTTTAATACCTGAAAGCATAGCCGTACGAATAAAAAGTAGCCCTCCTGGGCGCAGGAGCCTATTTAGCTCAGAAAACATTTTCTGGAAATGTTGGTGGTCTTGTGCAAAATGAAGAACAGCACTACTTATTATGGCATCAAAGCTGGCGGGAGGTAATGAAATATCCGCAACATCATCTTCAATAATTTTTTCAGGGTCAAATTCAGGGTGTAATGTGCGTCCGTAAAGCCTTAATAGTTTGAGAGCAGCCGCATCACGGTCTACTCCCCACACATCGTAGTTTTCACGAATAAAATAGATCAGGTTTCGTCCTTCTCCACACCCTGCATCTAATAATCTCATGTCTGACTTAAACCTTCCTTTTAGTATATGGTCTAAGAGGTAGAGGTCTATATTACCTAATGTATAGTTAAGTTCTCTGTAGTGCATTGCTGTGTATTCTAACTTAATTTTGTAAATATAAAGCTATCAGTTAGATAATTTCTTCGTTTATGATTTGTAAGGCTTGGCATGTCCGAGTACATTTATTAAAATAAATACCAACCTATGACAATCAATATTCCTCCCTTCCATTTGGCTTTTCCCGTATCTGACCTTGAAGCAACAAGAGCTTTTTATGAGCATACGCTTGGCTGCACAGTAGGTAGAACCGCAGAGCGCTGGATTGATTTTGATTTTTTTGGGCACCAACTTTCTGCGCATTTACGTCCTGAGGAAGTTGCTCAGGCAAAAACTAATGAAGTGGATGGCGATAAGGTTCCGGTTCGCCATTTTGGAGCTATCCTGCAGTGGGAGCAATGGCACGAACTGGTAGAGCGTTTAAAAGAGACGGACAATACGTTTATTATTGAGCCGCACATTCGTTTTAAAGGTGAGGTAGGCGAGCAGGCTACTATGTTTTTGTTAGATCCTAGTGGTAATGCATTAGAATTTAAATCCTTTAAAGATATGAGCCAGGTGTTTGCCAGCTAGATAGACCCAATGGATTAGCATGCCATAGCCACCTCTTCCAATACCTTTATTTTTCTACCTAAATGTACCTTGATAGCCCGAAAATAGGCTTTTAAGCCATAAAGCTAATTTTTCAGGAAAACACAGCCACTCCATTAATTTATCAGGTATAGCGTAAATATGCTTCCATGTGACAGAGTTTTAAGTGTAATCTTTTGTGCTAACTTGCTGATTGTGACTAGTTTTATGTTTAGTAGTTTCGTATTTAACTGTTTAATATTGTTGTCTTTTCATGCCTTTCTAAAAGTAATTCATTTCTCTCAGAAACACTTTCCGAGCTTTACTTACATTTTAGCTCCTGCCCTGATATGATTGTCTGGCACGACAATAAAAGAGGGTTTTTTGCTATTCAAAGGATATTTAGAGAAGAGTAACTCTTAAAATACTGTTTTGTTTAACCTTACTTTATTGTTTTACGCTTAATTCGTATTATTATGACAACAAAAACTAAAGTTACTATCTATGTAGATCGCAATGGTAATACCAACAACCTTTATCTTCGTGATAGCGAAGGGCATGAGGGAGTGAATACCATAACGACTGATGTGTCCTGTGATGATGATGTAGAATGGATTGTTGGAAACGGCATTGATGAGATTACCAATATAGTTGCCAAAAGTGGGAGCCAGAATATTTTTAGTTCAGGTCCTACTAAAAGAGCCGATGGCAATTGGGAGGGTACAGTATGCCAGCATGCCAGCGGTAGTGAATCTTACTCTATTGAATACAAAATTGACGGTCAAACTATGACCGATGATCCTAAGTTTAGGGTCAAACCACCTGAAAATTGATGATACAAACAACAAAATATATTTTTTCTTTAGTAGCCTATTTTTTAATAGGCTATTTTAATTTGTGTCAAGCTCAGGTCATTAATAAAAGCTATGCAGATAGCCTTATCAACATTTATCTAAATCAAGATTTGAGTGACTCTGCTACATATAGGCTAGGAATGGATATCTCAAATTATGCTACTAGTCCAAAAATAATCATCAAATATGCTAAGTTGGCATTAGAGGCTGCTAATAGTGTTAATAACGATAAATGGAAAGCAGCAGCTAGTCTTAATATAGCTCAGGGTTACAAGCTTCTTGGAGATAATGAAAAGGCTCTTAATTCAGTGCTAGAGAGCATAAATTATTATCTAAAAGCTGACTCTGAAATAGGAGTGGCCGCCGCATATATTTCACTAGGTGATATCTATGCTCAACTGAATAACAACAAACAGGCAAAAGAAAGCTATAATAAAGCAATTAAAATATTTAGAACTGAACATGATAGCTTGCGTTTAGCAACAGTGCTTCTCAATGCCGGAGAGTTGTTTCACCATAGTCGAGAATATGACTCAGCTTTGCAATATTACAATGAAGCTCACAACTTATTCAAGCTGCTAAAAGTGGATGCAGGAGTAGCTTACGGGCTTGGTAACTTGGGGCTGGTAAAAGCTTCTCAAAAAGAATACGAAATAGCAAGAGCATATCTAGATAGTGCAATTGTCATCTTGAAAGAACAAGGGGATAATTATGCCATTGCGGAGTATTTAATTTCATTGGCTGAAATACATGCGGAAAATGAGGAAATTGAACAAGCACTTGAACTGGCACATCAGAGTTTAGAGATTTCTGAACATGATCATTTGCTTCAACAGATGCGCAATGCTTCTAAACTTTTATCAGAACTTTATACTTCTAAGGAGGATTTTCTTAAAGCTTTTAAATATCAGTCCGCCTACATTTTGTATCGGGATAGTATAAACAATGAGGAAGTGGTTCGGAACATGGCAGATATGCGTACTGAATTTGAAGTAGAACAAAAGCAAACCGAAATAAACCTGCTCAACGAAAGCAGAAAAAATGAAAGGTTAGTTCAGTTGGGTTTAGCCCTACTTTTAGTATTTGTCCTAGCTTTAACTTTTTTGATATACAGAAATTACAATCTTCAAAAAAGAAACAATCAGCAGCTTGAAGCTCAAAAGAAAACCCTTTCCGAAAAGAATCAGGAGTTAGATCATAAAAATAAAGAACTTGATGCTCTGATTGCCACCAGAGAGAAGTTTTTCTCTATCATCTCTCATGATTTACGCTCTCCGGTCAATGCCTTCTCTGGCCTTAGCAGTATATTAAAAAGCCTGGTAGATGAAAAACAGTATAGTCAGTTGCCCCAAATGGTCTCTCACCTGGAAAAAAGCGCGCATCAGCTGACTGAACTTTTAGATAACCTATTGGGTTGGGCGGTTAATCAGCAAAGTCAGATACCTATTAAACCTGAAAACCTTTCGGTAAAAGAAGTGGCCGAAGAGGTACTAGAAGTATTTCAGACAATGGCAATTACCAAAAGAATTAAGCTCGCTTGTCTGGTAAAAGAAGACACTCAGGTATGGGCAGATAAAAATGCTCTTTTTACCATTTTAAGAAATCTGATTAACAACGCTTTAAAGTTTACGTCTACTGACGGAAGTGTAATTATTGAAGCATATACTGAGCAGTCAAGCGTGGTTCTTCAGGTGAGAGATACAGGCGTGGGTATGTCTAAAGAAAAAGTTAAAGCCTTGTTTAATAGTAAAGGTGGAGAACGTACGTGGGGAACGTCGGGGGAAAAAGGCGTAGGCTTGGGCCTTCAGTTAGTAAACGAATTTGTGGAAAGAAGCGATGGATATATTAAAGTAAAAAGTACAGAAGGTAAAGGAACTACCTTCATCATAACACTACCTGCCGTGCAGGAAAAAGGAGTAGAACTTTCTAGCAGGCTTGCTTAGGCTCAAGCTCCAATAAGAATATTTACTACCTAAAGGCCAGGAGTAGCAATCACAAGTTCTCACTAAATCATCTGATAGGTTAAGTAGAAGTTACTTGCATATTGTGAAAATATGGGTAAATAATTACTTTAGTAAGCTGAAAGTAACCTCTATACCATTAGCAATACGAGCTTTAGCTCTCACTTCTTTGTTAAGATTAATCTCCTTTAAAGCATGTCTTCTCTTTTTAAGAGTTTTGTTATAAGTATTATTCTTCTAATAACAAGCTATAAATTTCCGTGCTCTGCGCAGGTGTTAAATGAAAATATTGCTGATAGCCTTATTCATATATATTTACATGAAGATTTAAAAGATTCAGCAAAATGTAACCTGGCGTTAGAAATTGCAGAACATGCTACTCATCCAAAAGTGACCCTTAAGTATTCAAAAATAGCACTACATATTGCTGAAAATCTGAATAAGTTAAGTTGGCAGGCTGCCGCAAGTCTAAATATTGGACAGGCTTACAAGAAGTTAGGAGACAATCAGAAAGCGGTTGAGGCAGTCATAAAAAGCGCTAAACTATATCGCCAAGATTCCATGCAGATAGGTGTAGCTTCTGCTTACATTGCTTTAGGTACTATTTATAGCCAGCTCTCTAGTAACTCATTATCACAGCAATACTATGAAAAAGCGATAAAAATTTTTAGAGAAGAAAGTGATAGTGTTAGACTGGCCACTGCTGTTTTGAACATTGGGGGAGAGTATCGTATTAATAAAGAGTATAAGACTGCTTTTGAGTGTTATGAAGAAGCAAAAGAATTATTTCAGTCTTTACAATATGAAGTAGGCATTGCCTATGCCTTGGGTAATATTGGGTTAGTAAAGGCAGAGCAGAAGAAATTTAACGTTGCACATCAATATCTGGATAGCGCTATAGCTATGTTACAAACAATGGGTGATGATTATGCAATCGCTGATTATCAACTTTCTTTAGCAAGAATTTATCGTGAAAAAGAAGAGCCTAATAAGGCATTAGACTATGCTTTATTAAGCAAGGAGAGTGCAACTAAAGGTATGTATATGGAAGAGTTGCGGGATGCTCACAAACTACTCTCAGAGCTATATACTGAACAGAAAAATTACTTAAAAGCCTTTGAGCACCAGTCGGCATACATTACATACAGAGATAGCCTGACCAACGAAGAAGTAATACGTAATATGGCCGATATGCGTACTGAGTTTGAAGTAGAGCAGAAGCAGGCTGAGATTGATCTGATTAACGCCAGTAGAAAAATTGAAAGGCTTATACAAACTGGTCTGCTGGTACTTCTGGTATTCGTAATTCTTCTGACTCTTCTATTATACCGAAATTTTTATTTGCAGAAAAAGAATAACCAGCAGCTTGAATATCAGAAACAGGTTCTTGCGGATAAAAATGAAGAACTAGATGCACTGGTGGCAACCCGCGATAAATTTTACTCTATTATTTCTCATGATCTGCGATCTCCTATCCATGCCTTTAGGGGTATATACGGGCTCCTCAAATCTTATGTGGAGAAGGGGCAATATGAGCATTTGCTGAAGCTGGTATCTCACATGGAGAAAGACTCTCAGCAGCTGGGTGACCTGCTGGATAATTTACTTAGCTGGACAGTGATGCAGCAAGGCGATATCCCAAACCATCCTGAATATGTAAGGGTAAAACCTATAGCCGAGGAAGTATTAAATATATTTCAGATTATGGCTATTAGTAAGCAGATAGAGTTGGTTAATCTGGTAAATGATGATGTAGAGCTGTGGGTAGACAGAAATGCTTTTTTTACCATTTTGAGGAATCTGGTTAATAATGCTTTAAAGTTTACACCATCCGGTCAGGTGAAGATTAATGCTTCTTTAAAAGGAGCGCAGGTAGCAGTACAGGTTCAGGATACCGGTATAGGCATGACAGACGAGCAGGTAGCCAGCCTGTTCAGAAGCCAAAATACTAACCGGAGTTGGGGTACTTCGGGTGAAAAAGGAGTAGGTCTTGGTTTACAGCTGGTGTACGAATTTGTAGACAGAAATATGGGTAGCATTAAAGTAAAAAGCCAAAAGGGACAAGGTACTACCTTCACTATTTTATTCCCTGCTTCTAAAGACAAGAGCATTGAGAGGTAAACAGGTCTTGTTTAGAAGTAGCATTATACTATTCCATACCTTTGATCACTTCTTTTTTAGAAAGGGTAATACTCCACATGCCTAATAGCTGCTTTTTTGATAAAGCAGTCTCGCTCCCTGGTAGTTTTTTTCGTGTTTTCGGGTCTAGTAAATATGGCTTGGTATAGAGGAAGTGCGTGTCTCCGATTTTTTGAACATTATCGTTCACTTCCAGTTCATTTTCTACATTATAAAGATACGCCTCCCACAACTGTTGTTCCAGCTCACTAAGTTGAAGTTCTTCAGCATTCATACTACTGGTAACCCATTTAATTTTTGCCTGGTATACTTCAGCCAGAGAGTCAATTTCCGGCATATTGGGGCTACTCATAAACCTTTCAGCCTTTTCTCCATTGTTTTGGTATTGTTCAATAGCAATTTGCTGGGCTTTTTTAGCAATTGTTTCTCCCTGTTCGTACGTTGCTTTTACAATCTCGGCAGGGAGTATATGCTTAATCTCCCGCTGCGCCATCGCTTTATTAATAGCATCACGATCTACTTGCTGTTGCGTGCCCATGTTGTCGCAAGACCAAAGGGTACAAAGAGCAAGTAGACATACATATCTTATCGTATTCATTCTTTTCGCGTTGAGCTTATTTTACAGTAATTAATACTTCCTGAAGGGGGAGCGTTTCACCAAAAGCCTGTAAATCCAGGCCAAGATCTTTTGCCAGCACCATAAAATCATCAGCATTGGTTTTTTCCACTGCTACCAGTAAGCCGCCACTGGTTTGCGGATCACACAATAGCGCTTTTTGCTCATCACTCATTGGACTTACTTTATGGCCATAGCTTTCAAAGTTTCTTTGGGTGCCCCCCGGCATACTTTTTTGCGCAATATATTGGTCTACAACCTTAAAGCGGGGGACTAGCTTGCTATCTACTACTGCACTAATTTGGCTGCCCTCGCAAATCTCACTCAGATGACCTAGTAAACCAAAACCAGTGACGTCAGTCATCGCTTTTACATAGGGTAGTAGCGCAAACTGTTCTCCTACGCTATTAAGTTGCAACATACTTTCTCTGGCTAAGGCCAGGTCTTCTTCTTTTACCAGACCTTTTTTTTGCGCGGTGGTAAGTATACCTACGCCTAAAGGTTTGGTCAGAAAAAGTTTGCAGGCAGGAGTAGCGCTGTCATTTCTTTTGAGGTGCTCTTTTTTAATACGACCCGTTACTGCCAATCCAAAGATAGGTTCGGGTGAATCTATACTATGCCCGCCGGCCAGCATGATACCTGCCTTTTGGCAGGCATGTCGGCTTCCTTCCAGAACCTGACGAGCTACTTCCGGAGACAGTTTATTAATAGGCCAGCCCAGTATTGCAATAGCCATCATGGGTGTTCCGCCCATAGCGTACACATCGCTAATAGCATTAACAGAGGCAATCTGTCCAAAGTCAAAAGCATCATCTACAATCGGCATAAAAAAATCGGTGGTACTGATGATAGCCTCTCCGTTTCCCATGTCATATACTGCCGCATCATCTTTAGTATGGTTGCCTACCAGTAATTGGTCGTCCTGAAAGGCCGGTAGCTGGCTGCTAAGTATGCTCTCCAGTACTTTAGGAGAAATTTTGCAACCACAGCCTGCACCATGACTATACTGAGTAAGTTTTACTGCTTCTGTATTGCTCATATTTTTGCTTCTGCTTTTGTAATATTGATGTTTTCTGCCATATATATAAGTTGTTGAGCAGTAGCGCTGGGCTCATCCTTAAGACAATCCAGCGTAGTAATTTGTTCTTTTGGCCGCCTATCCATATTTCTGTGGTAGCTGCGGTCATAGTAAGTAAGTAAATTATCTGCCACGGCATCCAGTCTTCCTTCTTTCAGGTCAGTTATTGCCTGTTGTGTACGTAATCCTCCCAGACGTTTTTCTATACGTGAAATAGCTATGCTTAAAGCTTCTTTATTTTGCTGGCCATACTCCTTGACAAGTCGCTTTACTCTTTCAGATTTTGGTAAATGAATCTGTATCATAGGGGCAGCCTTCATCTGATCCCACAGCTCATAGGGCATTTGTACACTACCGATACTGAATGATTCATCTTCCAGCCATATTCGGCGGGAGTAATCTAGGGTACGCCACTGCTGAAACAGATTGTTATGAAACTGCTCAGTGCTAGGTTGCTCGGCCTGCCCTATGCCCCCAAAAGAAGATCCTTTGTGATGTGCCAAACCTTCCAGATCTATGACCTGCTCTCCTTGCTCTCGTAAAGCTTTAAGAATATCTGTTTTTCCGCTACCGGTTTCGCCCCCCAGCATAATAAGAGGTACCGCTTTTTTAATAGTACACAAGGCAAAGCTACGATAAGCCTTGTAGCCTCCCTGCAAAGTGGATACCCGTAGGCCTGCTGTTTGTAAAAGCCAGGCAAAACTCCCGCTACGCATGCCTCCCCGCCAGCAATGTACCAGCACTTCCTGCTCATGCGCCAGTTGCATAGCTCTTTCCACAAAAGAGCGCATCTTAGGACCTACAATATCAAGCCCTTCCAAAAGAGCATCCTGTCGGCCTACCTGCTTATAGGTAGTGCCAACGACTGCACGCTCCTGATTATCAAAAAGAGGGATATTGTACGCTCCAGGAATGTGACCTGCGGCATACTCTGCCGGGGAGCGTACGTCAATAATAGGAATTTGCTCTGCTTTGCTTAAAAATTCGTCTGCCGAAAGCTTATTTGTCATGGGCGCTTACCTTAATTTGCCTTGCTTTCGGTAAGGTAGTTAATACAATGCGTTTAATCTACTTTCACCACCTCTTCCCGTATCATCTCCTCGGGTAGCTTGCCTTCGGTGCTGGCCACAATCATAGAAACTGAAGCATCACCTGTTACATTAACTACCGTACGGCACATATCCAGAATACGGTCGGGAGCCAGAATGAGAGCAATACCGGCAGTAGGTACACCAATCGCTTCCAATACAATGACCAGCATCACTACTCCTGCACCAGGCACGGCAGCCGTACCTATAGAAGCCAGCACAGCAGTAAGTACAATCATTAACTGTTGTGTAATAGACAAACCTAAGCCTAAAGCCTGTGCGATAAACACTGCGGCTACCCCCTGATATAGGCTGGTGCCATCCATATTGATGGTAGCGCCGAGTGGAAGCACAAAACTAGCCACCTCTTCTGATACCTCAAGATCCTTTTCTACTACCTCCATAGTTACTGGCAGGGTAGCAGCACTGGAGCTGGTACTAAAAGCCAACAGTTGGGCCGGACGTATAGCTTTAAAGAATTTGGAGTAAGGTACTTTGGTGAAAATCTTGAACAGACCAGGATAAACGACAGCTATCATCAATACCAGTCCGCCAATTACAGTAAGGCTATACCAAAGCAGGGCCAGCAATAGCTCAAATGCCTGGTCAGGGTTGTCTCCTCCCAGATCAACGATGAGCGCTGCAATTAGCGCAAAGACCCCATAGGGTGCCAGTATCATGATAAACTCTACAATTTTGATGATGACATCATTAAAACCATCAAAAAAAGCAATTACCGGATTGGCTTTGTCTTTAGGTACCTTGAGCAAGGCAATACCAATAATTAGTGCCAGAAAAACTACCTGAAGCATATTGGCATTATCTCCAAATGACTCAAATATATTCTGAGGAACTATATCTACCAGGGGTTGAAGGGGGCCAGCATCCTTTACAGACTGTGCTACATTCTGGCGGCTTTCTACATCACCGCTGTATAGGCTAATCAGGTTTTCGCGTGTAGACTCAGGAAGCTGTTTTCCGGGCTTAATAATATTTACCAAAGCCAGACCAATCGTAACAGCAATGGCAGTAGTTAATAGATAGATACCAATAGTCTTGCCTCCCATACGAGAAAGCTTAGAGATATCTCCCAGATTAGAAATACCCACAATAAGTGAAGCCAGCACGAGAGGCACGGCAATCATCTTCAGGGAGTTTACGAAGATGGTACCAAAAGGCTTAATGTATTGAGCAGTAAATGTGGGATCCCAGCCAAACTGTATGCTAAGAATACCAAAAACGAGACCTAAAACCAGCCCGATAAGGATCTGGGTATGTAGAGGAATTTTTTTCATAAAGACAAAGTCATATTACACTCTCTCAGGGACTTAAACCCATAAGCCACAAAAATGCAAAAATACAAGCTGAAATGCTAAAGCATATGTAGCTTTAACCATTCAAGTTTTTTTTAGATTTTTTTTACGGATCAGCCCTGCCAGATACCCTTACACGCACATAATCTTACTCAAATAACACGTATATCACCTGTTAATAATAAACATATATATAAAACTATGTTTATGCGCATAAAAAAAGCCCAACCGCTGAGGTTGAGCTTGCTAATAAGCGATGTACTCTCTTAATAATAACTCTGAGCAAAGAGGTCCTGGGCAGGCCATTCTTCCATCTGCTCCAAAGAACTATGCATAATATAGTTAATTTTTCCGTTGAAGTAACGGCTTCTGCGGTTGGTAGTATTGGCAAGTACCACCCAGGAGATTCCATTGTCCAGGCGCTTCAAAATCGCAGAGGTACCGGCTAGTGTGCCTGTTCTCCACCAGGTGCCATTGCTGGTAATCCCTCTCCATCCATACGGGCGACCTCCACCATGGTCTGGCTTGATCATAGTAAGTAACGACTCATTAGAAAGTATGTCGGGGGTGTTCTTAAATCCGTCAATGGCCACAACAAATTTAAGCAGGTCGGTAGAAGTAGCAAGCCACCCCCCCGCAGCGCCTAAAGCTTCTATATCAAAACTGTAAGTAGTAGAAACCATTTCTCCTGAGCTGTCCAGCGCTTCGCGCATATTGTTGTAGGTAAAATCATAATAGGCTACCTCATTGTCAAATCGTCCTTCTTGAAGGTTTTTTGCCAGGCGCATATCCCTAATACCTAAAGGATAAAGGATTTCCTGCTTCACATACTCCTCATACTCAAGGCCAGAGGCAGCGGTGATTACCTCCCCCAACAGACAATAGCCAAAATTTGAGTAATCGTAGTAAGAACCAGGGCGATAAGGTAGCGGACGCGATAGCACATACTCTATAATAGTCTCCAACCTGGGAGGAGCAGGGCCTCCCATCTCTTCCGCAATCTTATGAGGAACAAATAAAGGATCGCCAAAGGTGCGCTTACTCCATCCTGAGGTGTGGTTTAGCAAATGTCTGACCTCAATATCGTAAATTCTCTTGTCTTCAATTTTATCATAGATGCCACCTTGCAAAATCCCCTCTTCACCAAAAACTTTATCCTCTAGCTCAAGCTTACCATCCTCATAAAGCTTCATTACCGCTACCGCAGTAATCAGTTTGGAGATGCTGCCAATTCTGAACTGATGGAAAGGTTGTATCGCTTGTTGGCTTTCATTATCTGTATAGCCAAAACCTTTGGTATAAATAAGCTGACCGTCTTTTACAATACCCACCGAAGCGCCAACAATGCCCTGACGCTGAAGAAATTTGTGCATAGCACTGTCTACATGGGCAAGAGCTGCTAACTCAGAGTGTTCATTAAGAAGGTTGCTCACACTTTTAATTACTTTTTCCTCGCTACTACCAAAAGCCTCATGGTCTCCATCGGCAATGGTAAAAGGAATACCTAAGATTAAAAGTGTGAAAATAAAGCCTGATACAAAATTGCTGGCGCGAAGCCACTTAAAGTTTCGTGTAGGGATAGATACTTGTCTATGCATTAAAACTTTATGGTTTATAATCTCCAAGCTATACCGAACAAATTGGTTTTTAGTTCATTAGTGCCCGCAGAATCTATGATTGTAATCCTAAATATGCTGCATTATTAGAGCCGCTGCAATAGCCCTATTAGATATGTTCAAAAGATTAGTTTATGGATACAATGGAAGTGACTTTTTCTTTTAAAAAGTCAAATAATTCTCGTCAGAAGCTAGCAGTACTTTTTTAGGCTTTTTCTTATTGTGTATCGATAGTGTACGACCGCTGTTCAAAAGCACACAGCCTGACATTTGATGACAACTCGTAAGTGTCTGATACACAAAAAGATAAATGAAAGGTATAAGATTGGAATTAGATGGGGAGTAAACTCTAACCCCCTAAGAAATGAAAACGATCTTCGCCTTCTCGCTGAGCATATTTGCTTTATTGTTCAGCTTCACGCTCTACGCGCAGGTTTCTCCGATCAAAATTAAACAGCAGAGTGAAAAGCCCATTATAGAAGCCCGCCTTAATGGTAAGCGTGCTTACTTTTTGCTGGATACAGGCTCAGGAGTAACAGTTTTGGATAAAACTCAAGCTAAACACTATAATTTTGGTATCAAACAACTGATAAACCCCCATAAGGTATCCGGCGTGCATGGTACCGCAGGTGTCATGAACCGTGCATATAATGTTCAGCTTGAGTTGGGTGAGCTATATATAGAGGCTCCCTACTTTACACACGACCTGCGCAGGGTAATTAAATCTATTCGTGACAAATCTCTGGTCAAAATCAGTGGTATTATAGGTTCTGATGTCATGAACAAATACGGATTTGTCATAGATTATGGCGAAGAAATGGTCTATGTGGAAAGGGAAGACCCTAATAATCTGGCAGATATTAGTTACACACGATAACAGCCTTGCCAGACTTGCCTGCTTTATTGCTAAAGTCTACGGCATCTGCTGCCTTCTCCAGCGGAAAGGTTTCGCCATACTCAATGTGCAGCGCATCTTCTTTCGCCAGCTTGTGTAGTTCTTTGCCTAACTTAGCAATGGTAGTTATACCGGCATTTTTCATCCACTCAGACAGCCAAAAGCCCTTAATGCTAAGCTCTTTAAAGATCATAAGGCCGCCATTAACCTGAAAAGGCTGGCCACTCAGCACACCATAGACCATCATCTTACCATTTTGGCCCATACTGTTGAGTACTTCTTCTGATATTTTGCCTCCGATAGACTCAAAGCAGGCCTGTGCGCCTTTTCCTTCGGTAAGGGCGTTTACTCTCTCGCTTACAGCATCTTTCTCGGTATTGATAACTGCCTCGGCACCCAGTTTGAGCAAGGGCTCTACCTGCTCCTCTCTACGTACCGTACATATAGTCTTGATCCCTCTCTCTTTGGCAATCCTGATCACCATTTTATTGAGTGCGGAGAAGCCTGCGGTAAGCAATAGCCAGTCTCCTTTTTGCAGGTTTACCTCATCCAGCATGGCCAGAGCGGTAAACGGGTTCACAAAGAGCTGCGCACCCTGCTCCCAGCTTAACTCTTCGGGTACCGGAAGCACCGCATTGGCAGGTACTACCACATATTCGGCCCAACTACCGATGGTACTAAAGGCAACGCGCATTCCTTTGCTAATCTGAATGCCATCACCTATGCCTGTACCGATAGCATCTATCTCACCGGCACCTTCCAGTCCTACAGGGCTTTCAGGAAACTTCGGCTTAATGCCATAATAGCCCTGAATAAACAGCCCATCGGCCGGATTAACAGATGCGGCCTTAACTTTAATACGTACCTGCCCTGCTCCTACCTCCGGAATATCAGTTTCTTTAATTTCAAGGACATCCTGAGGATTCCCGGCCTGGTTAAAAATTACTTTTTTCATCAGATAATTATCTTTTAGGGTTAAAAAAATCGCTTTAAATGACTCATCACTCTTGATGAGCTATAGATTGATTTTTCTCAGGAATTTGATATATTCCTGATATAACTAATACACAACGATGAAAAAGCTACACCTGTTACTCTTATTTTTTCTGGCGCTTAATTGGTGCTACGCACAGGAAAAGAAGCAAGAACCTAAAACGCTGGAACCCGGAGCTAGCGCTCCTGACTTTTCTCTTAAAGGAATTGACGGCAAAATGCATAGCCTAAGCACTTATGCCGATGCCGATGTGCTTGCCATACTCTTTACCTGCAATCATTGCCCTACGGCACAGGCCTACGAAGAGCGGGTCATTGATTTGGTAGAAGATTATTCAGACAAAAGCTTTCAATTAGTAGCCATCTCTTCTAATGCGCCTAATGCTATCAGCCTATCTGAGCTGGGTTACTCCGACCTGAGCGATACTTACGAGGAAATGCAGCAGCGTGCTAAAGAAATGAGCTACAATTTTCCTTACTTATACGATGGAGATGCACAGGAGGCCGCTCTTGCCTATGGACCTGTGGCTACGCCTCATCTTTTTGTCTTTGATAAAGCCCGTAAGCTGCGCTATGTAGGTCGACTGGATGCTTCCGAAAAGCCAGGTACGGCAAATGCGGAAGATGCCAGAGCTGCGATAGATGCAGTACTTGCCGGTAAAGAAGTACCTAACCCTACTACCAAAACATTTGGTTGTTCTATTAAGTGGGCCTGGAAAGATGAATGGGTACAAAAGCAGGAAGAGGCCTGGGCTCAGGAAGAAGTTAGCCTGGAACCCATCAGTGCCGATGGTATTCGTCAACTAATTGCTAATTCCTCCGACAAATTACGACTCATTAATGTTTGGGCGACCTGGTGTGGCCCTTGCGTTATGGAGTTTCCTGAATTTATAGAAATAGACCGCATGTACCGTGGCCGCGACTTTGAATTTATCTCTATTAGTGCCGATAAGCCAGACAAAGAGGATAAAGTACTTAGCTTTCTTAGGAAAAAAGAAGCTTCTAACCAGAATTATCTCTTCAATATGGATGATAAATACGCTCTGATAGAAGCTATTGACCCCAATTGGCAGGGAGCCTTACCCTATACCATACTGGTAGAGCCCGGCGGCACCATTGTGTACAGCCAGCAGGGAACTATAGACCCTCAGGAGATCAAAAAAACAATTGTAGAGAACCAGTATATCGGAAGGTATTACTAATTGCTTAAGCCTTTATAGGTAGCAAGCTTAAGGGCAGCTACAGCATTTTTGGCAGAGGGCTTAGCTAGCTTTATTAGCAGGCTATGTTGCGGCATAATATGAAAGTGAAGGGTGATATCCACATTATTTTCCAGATTTTTGTGAATATGACCGTTCATTTGCCCAGCATTAGGTAAAAATTTGGGCAGATGAAGCTTCATTTGTGTTTTAAGCTTTCCTGTTTTGTGCAGTTAAAGTTTAATATGTAGCCTACTCTTCGGCACAACATAGATAAGCCTGCTATATCAACAATAAAGCTTTAGTACACACTTTACCTGAGGGGCTAATCATTTTTAAAGAGCAATATGCTATCATTATTACGGGCAATCAAGATGCGTTACCTTGCAGGGCAGGCATTAGCAGGGCGTCTCTCATTTCTCCTTCTACCTTCATGCCCGTATGCTGCTAGGGTAGTGGCCCAAACTGCTGATTTTGCGGCCCAGTAGCCATAGGCCTCGGCTGGCATCTTATCGCTCTACCTGAGGCTTAAGTGTGTAAAAGTTTCCTCCCAGCCATATGTTCATCATACCATCTTCATTGATGTGATCGCAAAGAATAGCATATACCGGAGAGGTCCAGGCCTCCAGGGGCAGAGCTTGAAGCCTGAAGCTACCTTCATCATTCCATAGCACTGCTGACGCAAGAGTATTAGCTTCGTAGGAGAGGGCTTCTGTCCGCAGTGCTGGCGAAAAGCGCTGTTTGTAAGTCTGGTGCGCATAATCTTCGTAGTATAGCGCCTGTATTTAGAGGGAAGGCAGCTGCCGGGTAAGGTTCATCTTTGTAGCAAAAGGATAAGCCTGGCTATCCAGAGGAGCATAGCAGTTAAGAATAAACTCCCTCTTACCATTCTGGCCAAAGTCATGCACATATATACGCGATGGCTATTGTGCAGAAGCCTTAAACCTGGTATTGGACTGTCAGTGTTAATATTTGATGCTTAGTCAGTATCATGTGCTTAGCCGTACGGACTGCGGCTATTTAAGCTAGTGGCTTTAGTATTATAATCTATTTTCCGGAATAGCTATTTACGTTTAGTGCCAGTTTATTAAGTATATAGTGCCCGATAGCTTTGCCTTCTGCTACTCCATCTTCTATAGCATCGCGGAAATGTATACCTCCGTACAGGCGAGATATGGCAGCCTCATTGGCAGCCTGAGTAAAAGAGGAGAAGGAGCGTATAGGTAATCCAAAATAAACCTCCGAATCGTCATCAAATGCAAAATTTTCTCCTAAAAGCTGGGTGAGTATTACAGCAGCGGAGGCAGAGGCTACACTATGACCGCTGGTATACTCAGGGAAAGGCGGCGTCTGTAGTATAGGTTTCCACTTCTGGTCTATATAGCGATTTATCACGGTCTCAGGACGAATTCTATCGCTACGGTATTTTTCGTGCCAGCAGCTAATGAACGCATCATGTAGGCTTAAAGCAAGCAAGGCATGCACAAATACAGCTCGTTTCAGGGAAATGTCAGCCTTTTCGCAGGCGATACCAGCTATGCCCATCCAGTGGCCGCCCGGCGTAATTTTTTTGAGTCCGATAGCCATATGTCCGGTAAACTTTACGGCAAAAGGGTTGCAATCCCAGAAGTTGGCGATTTCTTCCTGCTCATCATTAACATCTTTTACGGTATGGTAAACTTCCATCGTCTGCTGGTAGAAGCTGCTGCTTGTATCCAAACTAAAAGGGGCTGGAGGAGGAGGCGAAAACTGATTGGCAGAGTCCATGAAGAAGGGACGTACGTGCATCCAGCTGGGCTCTATAGCTTCTATGTATGCCGGAGGCGTAGGGTACCAGTGTCCTTCTTTTTGCGTAGGAATGTAACGTGTATAAGTGCTTAACCGGGAATAACCATCGCTACCTGCATAGGCTAATACCTCAGAGGCCACGGCTCTGGCATATTGTATATTTTCATCCAACGTCAGATCGCTGAGTACATAGTTTTGCTGAAAGCTATCTGCATAAGCATTTTGCTTATCCTGAAGCATATAACCAGAGGGTAGTATCTTCTCTCCCAATGCAAGCATGGCGTAGGTAGAGGCGAAAGCTATATTTAACGATTCGGGAGCCTGAGGCATCTCAAACTCTGGTACCTCTTTAAATTTTTCACTTAAGTAAGGATAGTGCTCACTGTTGTTAACAACTACCTGATAGGCAGCTAGCGTAGCATAAGCATAAAAACGCGCTGCGGCAGGTGGGTTAATGACATCATGCAGCATTACAGAGGAAATCTCAAAAAGCTGATCTGTAAAATCTTTAATCTGTGCTTTTTCAATCTCTCGGGATGGCGGTATAGCCTGCGCCCTGCTTAGTAAAAAGCATAGCAAAAGGCTCAATAAGCTGAATCTCATGGTTTATTCAGTTTGTATGACTCTATTCCGATATTATTTATACCTACCAGCAGATAGGTGTCATCGTTAATCTGTATTTTTTCTAATGATTTGACATCGCCCTTAAGTTTTAAGCCGGACTCTGCCTGAGGTATATAGGTAAAGTTGCCTTTTCCGTCTCCGGCAAAAAGCTGGCCGTAGTTAGCATCAATTACACCCATACGGATACGAATAGCGCTTTGGTTACCAGCCAGTAACAAATCCTGGTTTCCGTCCTGATTATAGTCAAGAGTGGTCATTGCATATACTGGTGCAAACTGTGCCTCTCTGGGCAGGTTATGGGCGCTAAATTTTTCTCCCTCATTTTCCAGATAAAGCGTTTCTAAGGTTTCGGCAGTAAGGGTGTGAGCTCCTTCTAACTCCTCTTTGCTAAAAATATCTTCCAATTTAGCATTCGCATAGTCAGCATAGGTAGTAAACTTCTGCCGTTTGTTATAGATCTGGTCCAGCAGCTCGCCACGGCTGGCAAAGGGATAAGCCTCTCCCTTGATGTAGTAGGTAAGGATGGGGTCAATAGAGCCATTATTATCAAAGTCTTTGTACACCATCTGAAGAGGCTCCTGCGGGCTCACCTGTAGTTGTGAGTTAAGCCCGAAATTGGCTGCTACTATATCCAAATCGCCGTCATTGTCAAAATCTTCCAGCAGAATTTTGTTCCATAAGCCGGTAAGGGGCTTTTCAAAAAATGTTTCTGTAGCGTTTACAAATTGGGCATTGCCCTGGTTGAGATAAATAGTGATGGGCATGTACTCTCCTACCACAATAAGATCTTCTCGTCCATCAGCATTCAAGTCTGTCCATTTGGCATCGGTAACCATGCCTATGTTGCTAAGCCCTTCAGCCTGCTCGGGAGCTAGAACCGTAAATTTACCCTGACCATCATTTTGCAAGAGATAGCTTTGTGGAGTTTGGGGGTATTGGCCAGGAATAACTCTTCCTCCTACAAAAAGGTCAGTGTCACCATCCTGATCAAAGTCAGCAGGCAACACGCAGGATTTACTCACCAGCATAGAGGGCAAAGCATCACTAGCAGTTTCAAAATTGCCTTGTCCATCATTAAGGTAAAGGTAGTCCTGCAATACAAAGTCTTGTGGTCGGAAATCCTGATAACCGCCGCTAGCCACGTACAGGTCCAGGTCGCCATCTCCGTCGGCATCAAAAAATGTAGCATCCGCATCTGTATTGAGCATATCTTGCGTAGTAAACTTCTGCTCAACCTCAGTATATGTGCCATTGCTGGTCTGCAAATAAACTTTTCCAAAGCTTCCTTTAGAAGAGCCTACAAAAATGTCAAGGCGTTCATCCTGATTGATATCAGCCATTGCCATGGTAGGTCCACAGCTGGTAAGCATGTTCATAAGTAGAGGCTGCCTTTTAAAGTCGTTATAAGCATACTCCTGATGCTGGAAAGGAATCAATGCGTTGGTTTGTTCAAACAGGTAGTGATTCGGTGTAGCACTGGGATGATCTTCGTTTTTTCCTTTTTCCTCTAGGCTAAGGTGCTGGTTCGCTTTTAGCTTTTTAATCACCTGTTTACTGCCAGAAGGCCAGATAATAACCACAGAATCTGCTCTGTTACTTTCTCCTAACCCAATATGGATACGCTTACTCATAGAAGACTGAAAGCCTCGGGTAGGCATGTACTCAAAATACTGAACCTCTCCCTGCGTATATACTTTGATTTTGCTACCCAAAGCACTTCCTTTCTGGGCATTAAGCTCCAGGCTAAGGTAATTATATTCGGGCTTTAGTTCCCGGCTAAGATTCTGGTATACAAAGGCGCGAGCATTTAAATTATTAACGATTAAATCCAGGTCGCCGTCATTATCTAAATCTCCGTAGGCCGCTCCGTTAGAAAAGGTTTTATCATCAAAACCCCACTCATTGCTTTTGTCTTCAAAGGCAAGGCGACCATTGTTTCTGAAGATGTAATTTTGTAGGGGTGTTGATGTCATATTACTTACCAACTGAAAGGTGTCTGCTTTTTCCTGCTTCACGGCCTTTTGAAAGAAGTAATCTCCTTTGTACTTCAGAAAGTCACGATTCGTATAGTCACGATAGTAGCCATTGGTAACAAAAAGATCTTTCCAGCCATCATTATCAAAATCAGCAAAAAGCGAAGACCAGCTCCAGTCTGTATTGGATATGCCTGCTAACTGACCTACTTCGCTAAAGGTAGTATGGCCGTCGGGTCCGGTAGCGCTATTCAGATGCAGCATATTTCGCATGTTCTGGTGGTAGAAGCCATTCATTACCATAAGGGCATAGTGCTCGTAATTGTCCGGGCCGTACAGCAGTTTTTGACGCTCATTATCCTGAGGGAGCATATCCAGCGTGTAAATATCTACCAGTCCATCGTTATTCATATCGGCTACATCTGAGCCCATAGAAAAGTAAGAGATGTGCTGAAAATAGTCCGTCATCTGATCTTTAAAGGTGCCATCCTGCTGATTAATATAAAGGTAATCCGGCTCTATATAGTCGTTGGAAACGTAAATATCCTGCCAGCCGTCGCCATTAATATCGGCAATAGCAATGCCCAGCCCGAAGCCTAATGGGCTACCTTTAATACCTGCCTGCTCGCTAACATCTACAAAGCGTCCATCTACGTTTTCGTAGAGCTTATCTCCAGCGGTGGGGTGGCGGGTGTCGCGTACATCATTATATTCTACCTCGTAAATAACGGTGGTATTATGGTTAAGGAGATACATATCCAGGTCACCATCTTTATCAAAATCAAAAAAGGCGGCCTGGGTGCTGTTAGAAGGATCGTCCAGCCCGTAATCAGCAGCCTGCTCCTTAAACTGATTATTTCCCTGGTTAATGTACAGCTCATTACGACGGGCTTCTTCGTTTTGCCATCCGGAGTAGCATATATAAATATCCAGTAAATTATCCTGGTTGATATCTACCATAGTAACCCCGGTACTCCATGAGCCGGAACGCCCTTCCAGCCCGGCAGTTTTGCTGATGTCTTCAAATTTAAAGTCTCCCTGGTTAAGGTATAGCGCATTTTTACCCATGTTAGCTGTAAAAAAGACATCTTCCAGCCCATCATTATTAATATCGCCAATGGCCGCGCCCCCTCCGTTATAAAAATATTCGTAGGTAAGGATGTTATGCTTCTCATCTTCTTTAAGCTGATTTTTAAAGTGGATACCTGTTTTGCCCGCTGGCCGTAGTTTAAAAAGCGCTTGCTCCTGTGCCAGCATTTTAAAAGGAGAAATTAAGAACAAGAGAAACAGGCAATAGAAGAAAGGGCGGGGGGGTAGTAGTTCATTCATAACTTTACAAACTTAGCGCAAGACAGTAATATAGATGAGAAGCAATTTTAGTGATAATTGCGTAAGTGATACTTTTCTTTCTCACTTGCCAGACTAAGCTCCGGCAGGTTAACTATTGACTTTTGACTTAGGTAATACTTTCAAATATAGCTGATTTTGCCTGCTCAACGCTAGTAAAAAGAAGTAAAACTTAAGGTTGGCTACGGATTTATAACAAGAAATGTATAGAAATAGAAAGAATAAGGCAAACCAGAAAAGGTTTGCCTTAATAGTGATTATTGCTTAGCAGTAAAAACTGAGAAAGAACTTAGGAGGCAGCGTTTATCCGTAAATCTCATTAAGAATACCAGCCAGACGTACGCCTGCTACAAGAAGCTGATGCTCTACTGTAGCGTAATTCTGGTATGAGTACTGATAACCCAGGCGCTTGTTATCGGGAACATCATAAACCTGAGGGCGTAGTTCCATGGCTTCGGCAAGCCATTGTTCGGGGCTGGAAGACTGCCACTGCTGTACCAGCCTTTCGGTAGCTCTGCGGTTAAGGTGCTGTGCCAGTTCGGTATAGCTTAGTTGCTTTCCGTCAATCATATCACTGTCCCATACGCGGTGCAGGTTGGAGGGCTCTCCCATCCACTCCACTTTAACATCATTCCCTCCGCGGTCTTCGCCATTGCCTACATGCAGGGGCTGGTGCAGGTCTCCTACCAGATGTACGAGCATCATCAGGTACTCTTTTTCTTCCTGCTGACTTAAGGTATCTGTTTTAAGTGCAGCAATAATCTTTTGAGTCATGCCAAAGGCATCTCCCGCTTCTTCCTGTATGTCGGCATTATAGCTGGTATTGTCAGGTATGGTTACCCAATGCCAGGTGTTGGTATAGTCATAAGCATCGTCGGAACGGATTTCATCCATCCAGGTGCTAACCATTGCCAGAGAGAGTGGTCCCAATACTTGGCTGATATTTTTTGTGGCTTTCTTGCTCAGATGCCATTCCGCAATCTGACCGACGGCTCTATGGCCGATTTGTCCCCACCCGAAAAGGGGGGTATACACTAGCTGTACAAAAAAAGCTATGAGCAGAGTAGTAACTTTATACATAGAAGTTTTTTTGGCAAACTTAAAAAAATATACGCTAGCACTGTGTGCTATCAGGATTATGTTGCTGTTAATTACCGTGGGCCATACCATTTTAAAGCATATAGATTTTTTCAAAAAGGGCTGTAGTCAAAATTTTTAGCATTGTTAAGAATTTGCAGCTCAATTGAAAGGTGTTTTATGAGGTGGCTTTGCTAATCTTTCAATATTTTAGGATTTCACAAGAAATTCTATGTTTTATATGAAACACCAACTACACAAAATTCTAACTGCCTTGTGTCTTTTTCTCTGTCTGCTTGTGCGCGTACAGGCGCAGGAAGTAGAACTGCTAGACGAAAAATATGCTTTTGATCCGGAACTAAGCTATGATACATCCATTCCTTCTCCGGCAGATTTTCTGGGCTATGAACTAGGCGAAGAGCTTACTTTTTATCTCAATGTAGTCCGTTATCTGGAAACGCTGGCAGAGGCCTCTCCCAAAGTAACGTTGGGTAGCTACGGCAAAACCTACGAGGGGCGTGAGCTGGTCTATCTGGTGATTTCTTCGGAGGCTAATCAACAAAATATAGAAGAGATCAGGCAAAATAACCTGCGTCTTGCAGACCCTACCTCTTTGAACGGCTCCGAGGCTGATGCGCTTATTTCTGAGCAGCCTGTAATCACTTCTATGAGCTACAACATTCATGGAAACGAAACTTCCAGTACCGAAGCCGCTATGCAGGTAGCTTACCGCCTGGCGGCCGCAGAGGATGAGGAGACAGCCCAGATTCTCGATAACTCAGTCATTATTATGTACCCCTGTATTAATCCAGACGGGCGCGACCGATATGTTTACTGGTATAATGCCATGAAGAGAGAGGTGGTGGCGCACGAGCCTTTTGATGTGGAGCATGACGAGCCCTGGCCGCAGGGGCGAACTAACCATTACTGGTTTGACCTAAACCGCGACTGGGTATGGCTGGTGCACCCGGAGTCGCGCGGACATATCGCTACTTATCAGCAATGGATGCCGCAGGTGCATGTAGACTATCATGAGCAGGGCTATAATAGTAACTACTTTACTACGCCGGGCACTACTCCCCGTAATTTGCTCCTTCCTGATCGCTATGAAGCACTGGCAGATACCTTTGGTATGGCTAATGTAAAGGCCTTTGACGAAAACCAGATCTCTTACTTTACACGAGAGGCCTTCGACTTTTTCTATCCTGGCTATGGGTCTAGTTACCCTAGTGTAATGGGAGCTATAGGCATGCTAACAGAGCAGGGAGGCATCGGTGGAGGCCGGGCCATTGAGACAGACGACAGCTTTGTACTGACACTTCGTAATAGAGTGTTTGATCATTATACAACGTCTTTTGCCACCTTTGCCAAAGCGGCAGAGCATAAAAAGATATTTCTTCAGTACTTCTATAATGCTATGAATCCGGCTAATAGCAAGTCAGATGTAAAAGCATATATACTGCCGGATGAGCCGGACACTTATCTGTACAATGTAATAGACATGCTAATGAGCCATGGCGTAAAGGTAGAGCGTGCGGAAAATGATTTTTCTGTCCGAAATGCCATAGAATACGCTTACGGCAATAGTAGTCAGAAAAACTTTGCCGCGGGTAGCTTCATTATTTCTACCAACCAGCCCAAACATTTGTTTATCAATTCGGTGATGCAGCGCCAGATGGAGATTGAAGATTCTGTAATGTACGATATGGCTACCTGGTCCGCTCCACTAGCTTATAACCTTGAAGTATATTCCAGTAGCCAAGCTGTGAATGTTAATACCCGGGTGCTGGAAACCGCTCCAACTTATGCCAGTGGAGTAGAAAATGAGGAGGCAAGTTATGCTTTTGTCGTAGACTGGAAGCAGCGCTATGCGCCCAAAGCCCTGGCGCTACTGTGGGACAAAGGATATCAGGTACGGAGTGCCAAACAGCCTTTTGGCAGTGGGGATACGCAATTCTCGCGAGGCTCTATAATCGTGTTAATGGGCAGAAACAGCAAAAGCGACAAAGAGATACAGGCCGATATGAGAGAAGTAGCAGAAGAGGCGCAGGTCAGAATAACTGGGCTCAACAGCGGACGCATGCAAAATGGTATTGATCTCTCTTCCAGAGATAGTGAGACACTTTTTAAGCCTAAAGTTGCCATGCTCATAGATCAGCCCTTTTCTGTATATACTTCAGGGCAACTGTGGTTTTTGTTTGATCAGGATACACATTTCCCTATTTCTCGTATTCGGGCTAATACCCTGAGCCAGACCTCGCTACCCAAACTGGGGCGCCGCTATGGCTATACTAATCTCTATGACTATGATGTACTCCTGCTACCCGGCACCGATGATATGGAGGCGGTGTTTGATAAAGAATCGCTTAAAAGTCTGAAGGAATGGGTGAGTGCCGGAGGTACGCTTATCGCTACCGAAGAGTCTGCACACTATTTTACCAAAGATAAATCTGGTTTTACAGATGTAGAAATGGTAGTGTCTGATGAAGATAGCACCGAAGAGGCAAAATATCTGCGTTACGAAGATAGGGAAGAGTACTATGGGTGGAAGCGAGTACCAGGCTCTGCGCTAAACGCTAATATCGACGACTCGCACCCTCTGGCTTTTGGACTGGACGATCATCTCTATACTCTTAAGTTTGGCAGCGATGCGCTTCTGGCAGATCCCGGTCTGCAAACTGTTGGTTATTATAATCGTGAGGCTGAGCGGCTGCTGGCGTCTGGCTATGCCTCCCAAGAGAATCTGCAAAAGCTGGCAGGGCATACCTTTGCTGCTGTAAAACCTATGGGGCAAGGTAAAGTCGTCTTTTTATTAGATAATACTCAGTACCGTATGTTCTGGAGAGGGCCTTCTCGCATGATGCAAAATGCAGTGATGTTGCTGCCCGGTATGTAAAAGCAGACAGGCACATGAAATTTTCATGTGCCTGTCTGCTTATAATTAATCCTACAAAAAAAAAGAGATTTTAGCGCGCTTTGTTTACTTTAATTTCGGGTGAGGTACCAGTAAATACTTCTACCTTGGTATCCTTCATCCATACCTTTCCTGCTTCGTTCAACAATACGCCGTAAGAGACAATATCGCTTTCCGGAGCTACATCTAACACTATAGAATAGTCTCGCCAGTCCTGGGTGTTTTTTATCGCATGACTCACCATATTTTCGTACGCGTAAATTTCGTTGGTTTTAGTATCAGCTACGCGCATCCAGAGCCCTACCCAGCCTTTGATATCTTCAGTTTTAACAGAAGCAGTAAACTTAATCTTCTTACCTTTAAAGGGCTTAGATGAAATATTTTTCATAATAGTGCCCCACCCCTTTACACTCTCCTGATTGGACCGTAGATGTAGTACCTGTTTCTTTTTTATGTTTTGGGTAATAAAGTCATAGGCATAGGCTTTGTCTCCATTCTTATACCAATCCGGCTCGCGGAGGTCGCTACTAAAAGCAGTGAGAAGAAATATAGACAGTATTGCAAGTAATTTCATGGCATACATATTTAGAGTTGACCCTGGCACTTGTGCATCTTATGTTGGGTATATACTAGGTGTACCATGAAGTGAAACAGGAAAAACTGTTTAAGGTGCTATTTCCTATTACCTTCGGTACTTTTACAGAAAACGCTTCATTTCAATTGTAAATTATCTGCGGTTGACTTTTTGTGGCATGATGGAATATACAAAAAAATGCTTTTGATGTCTATTATTCTTATTTTTTATACATCCTCAAAATTTTGCATCTGGGTAGTACCACAGATACGGCAAAAACCTTTTTTAGGCTCATACACAAATACTTGTATGAGTGTAGAGCAAGACGAAGTTACCTCAGTATTTAAACGTTTTTACCCGTAATTTTGATGTGTTGATATCTATTTTATCATAAAAATGTTATACCAATACCTATACTTACTCCTCCAAAATTATAGCTCAGCAACCCGCCATACAGCCATGCATTTATCCTGAAAAGCCCCTTCCATTTCACTACAGTTTTCGTTGAGCAATGCTAAAGGCTTAGGAAAATTAAATGGGTGAAGGCAGAAGTTTAGTGGTCGCCAGCCACCGGTAACAATATCTTTGTTCTCATCTTCTTGCGTAAAATGTGTGGACATCAGGTATTGAGCACCACTTTTTTTGATATTAGCAATAGCTTTATATACATCCGCGATAGAAAAGTGCACGAGACAATCTCGGCAAAAGATCAGATCTACTTTTGGTAATAAATCTTCCAGAAGGTTTTTTTCTATAAACTGTCTTCCTTCTTTGCCATAGGTGGTTTGATTCTGTTTTACCAGCTCAGTTACAATATCGGCTCCGGTGTATGCAACATGATCTAAAGACACTTTACTCATCCAGTAAAAATCTCCGCAGGGTATGTCCAGGATGCTTTTTACCTTTAGCTGATTAAGAATTTCAGGCAGTTCTCTTCTTAATGTAGCTGTCTGTTCAAGGTTAGAGCCTTCTCCCGAAACAGATTCTTGGGTATTGATATTCCAGCTACTTTGTTTGTAGATATCCTCAAAAACTGCTTTGGTAGTCTGGTTCTGAAATGCTTCCCCATTAGCGTAGGGGTACAACTGATCTCTGGTAGACATCATATTAATTTTAATAAAACGTACGGCTAAAGTCGGCTACCCGACTAAGCCACTTGTAAATTTTACTTACGGGATTATACAAAATCCTGAGCAAACAGGGTGGAAATAAAAGAGAAATTTACTAGTATTCAATATAGGCAAAGTTGTACGAATTTTAGGGTGAAAGTATGCTTTGCTTATGCTCAGAATTTTACTGCTGAAAACATGTTGCCATACAAATCCGAACTGGCTCACATGATCGTAGATGAGGTATCAACCTAAGCTAAGAATACCAATATGTTACTGAAACAATACATTAACCAACAACTACGCTACAACTATTATTTTTACCAAAGGCTTAAAGCTGTACAGAAGCAGGAGCAATGGAGTGAGCAACAACTGAAAGAAGAACAAAACAGGAAGTTTATTAATCTCCTTAGACGAGCTTACAAACATTCCCCTTTTTACCGAAAGTTTTATCAGGAGCATGCGGTGCATATCGGTCAGATACAAACGGTAGAAGATGTTACTCAGCTACCGGTACTGACCAAGAAAGAGGTAAGAGATCATTGTCGGGAAATATTTATAGGTAATAAGTGTAACAGGGTATCTGCCTACACTAGCGGCACAACAGGCAAGCCTACGCAGGTATATCGCAACTATCAGTCTACTATAGAGGAAGGAGCCTATCAGTGGGCGTATCGTATGAAGCTGGGCCATACACCAGGAATGAAGACAGTAGTGCTTAAGGGGAACCTACGGCGCGACTGTAAAGAAATATATGATCCCTTTGCCAAAACGCTGGAGCTTTCCAGCTACCACCTGAGCCAAAAAAACGCCCGCTGGTATTATGATAAAATAAGTAAATTCAGGCCGAATGCTATTTTGGCTTACCCTAGTTCGGTAGAAAGTCTGGCGAATCTTTTTCACTCGCTTAACACTTGCTTTGAAATACCGCTGGTCTTTACCTCTTCCGAAACACTATACGGCCATCAGCGCAACAAAATAGAGGCGACTTTCAATTGTAAAATTGCCGACTGGTACGGCAATGCCGAAAGAACAATAGCTCTACAGCAAAAGGAGGATGGTAATTATGAAAACTTGCCTCTTTACTCTTTTGAGACCTTTTACGAGGATTATCTGCTAAGCACAGGACTTAGTAATAGCTGTTTTCCATTAATCAACTATCGTGTAGATGATATCATCAAACCTATGGTAAAGCGCACAAAATCATGCAGATACACTGTAAGCCATATACAGGGTAGAAGTGATGATAAGCTAATTTTGCGAGATGGCACACGGATCGGGTTGTTATGGGGAGCTTTTGACAGGGTGCCAAATTTGTGTAAGGCACAGATAGTACAGTACCGTCCTGAGTGTTTTGAGGTAAACATAGTCCCTGGAGATAAGTTTAGGGCTGAGGATGAGAGTTTTTTAAACAAAAAACTGAGAGAATTTGTGGGCGATGATGCGGTGTTTAGTATTCATAAAGTAGCTGATAGTAAAATAATTCGCAGTAAGACAGGTAAGTACAAACTGGTGGTTAATTACTTCCTTAAAAAACATACCCAACAAATGCTTCACACGAAGTCAGCGGCACAGCTCTCTTAGAACTAAGTTTCACCTTATCATTCTGACAATATGTTTTTAGCAGTATTGGCAGCTTGATTTGTTGGGCTTAATCAGCATCTTTGTACAGAATCATCTATATTTAGGTAGCATATTTATCGATTGGATAACATCAATTTTTTATGGCAAAAATTCTTGTGTCTTACCGTTTGCCGGAGGCGGGTTTGCAATCTCTGGCTGAGCAGCATACGCTCATTACTCCAGATCAGCTAAAGTTTAGTCGCGATGAAATTATGGAGCGAATAGTAGATTGTGACGCCCTGCTGGCGGCCAGCCTCAAAGTAGATCAGGAGATGATTGAGCGTGGAACAAATTTGAAAATCATTGCCAACTACGGAGCAGGTGTTGATAAAATTGATGTGGCTTTCGCGAAGGAAAAAGGAATTGTAGTTACTAACACACCTACAGCAGTTACTGAAGCTACGGCAGAGCTTGCTTTTGGCCTGATGCATAGCCTGCTCAGGAGGATCACAGAGTGTGACCGACACCTGCGCAGCGATCCTGACTTCTACTGGGGCATGATGCGTCAGCACATAGGACATAGCCTGTATGGTAAAACTTTGGGTATTGTAGGGCTGGGAAAAATCGGCAGAGCCCTGGCTCGTCGCGCATTGGCTGCTCGTATGCAGGTAATCTACCATAACAGAACGCCTATCTTCAATAAATTTGAGCAGGAAAGTGGCGCGCGCTACACCTCCTTGGATGAGCTACTTCAACAGTCAGATATTGTCTCATTGCATACACCTCTTACAGATTCTACCCACCATATGATTGGGGCGCATCAACTAAGCATTATGAAAGAAAGTGCTTTTCTGATTAACACTGCGAGAGGAGCCGTAGTAGACGAGTCTGCTCTGCTTACTTATCTGCAGGAAGGAAAAATAGCAGGGGCTGCCCTGGATGTGTTTGAGCAGGAACCCAAATTTTCAGAAGCTTTCAAAGCGATGGATAATGTAGTGCTTACCCCACATATTGGTACTGAAACTATAGAGTCCAGAACGGAAATGACTCATGAGGCAGTAGCCAACCTTATGTACTTCTTTGAAAGAGGTAAGGGGCTAAACATCGTATGATCATTAGAAATTACTAATTACCTAACTCTCCTGTACCTTGTTGTATGGGAGAGTTTTTTTTCTTTAAACTCTGGCTTTAAGACTTTCCTCAACATAAGCTTTCATTTAAAAAGAACCGCTTATATGTGCTTTATTCAATTCTTAAACCACAGGCTAAAGCAGATAAACGGACTAGGGCAAGCGCTATAAGCAAGGTATTTAGCTTTATGAAAATTTTAAAATACCAAATAAATTAACCAACTTAATTAAGCTATTTAGCATAGCTAAGGCTTTTTTTAAACATTTATTAGTTGTGCTCAGGGTAGTGCAGGATAGAAATACCTGAACTTTTGCCTAATTACCGGGCTGATTAGACTTTGACACAATATGAGAATACAACCTGATATTATTCGGCAGTTTAATGAGCAGGCTCACGAGGAGCATCATCGCAAATTAAACGCACTTCAACACATGCGAAATAATGCTAATGAGCTTGAGCATGTAATTCAAAAGCTTATGGCTATGCAGATTGCTATTCCTAGTTGGGCGCTAGGTACCGGAGGCACACGCTTTGGCCGCTTTGCAGGAGGAGGAGAACCACGTTCGCTGGAAGAAAAGCTAGAAGATATCGGTCTGCTCCATGCGCTCAACGGCAATAGTGGAGCGGTCTCTCTGCACATTCCCTGGGATATACCGGAAAACTACGAAGCTATTCGCTCACTGGCTGCTGAACTTAACATTAAATTTGATGCAGTAAACTCTAATACTTTTCAGGATCAGGTGGGGCAGCCACACTCCTATAAGTTTGGCTCTCTGGCAGATTATAGCAAAGAGGTGAGGGCGCAGGCCGTAGCTCATAATATAGAAGTGATCCGGCATGGCGAAGCTTTAGGCTCCAAATCTATTACAGTTTGGCTGGCAGATGGTAGTAGTTTTCCCGGGCAGCAAAGTTTTCGCCGAAGCTTTGAATACACACTGGACTCTCTACAGCAGATTTATGCACACCTACCAGACGACTGGCGTATGTTTGTAGAGTATAAACCCTATGAGCCTAATTTTTACAGCACTGTAATACAGGACTGGGGTAGCTCTTTCCTACTCGCCTCCAAGCTAGGAAAAAAAGCCTATTCGCTGGTAGATCTGGGCCATCACTTACCTAATACTAATATAGAGCAGATTGTAAGCGGCCTGATGATGGAAGGCAAGCTGGGTGGTTTTCATTTCAACGATTCTAAGTATGGCGATGATGACCTGACAGTGGGTAGCATCAAACCCTATCAGCTATACCTAATATTTTTAGAGCTGGTAGAGGGAATGGAAAGTGAAGATTTTGCCTGGATGATAGATGCCAGCCATAATATAAAAGATCCTTTGGAGGACTTGCTACAGTCGGTAGAAGCGATACTAATTGCCTATGCTCAGGCCCTATTGATAGATAAAGAAGCTTTGAAAAAAGCTCAGGAAGAAAAAGATGTCAGCCTTTGCCAGGAAATTTTGCAGGATGCCTTCCGTACCGATGTCAGGCCATTGCTGGCCGAAGCCAGGCTAAGAAAACAGGCAGCATTATATCCTCTTAAGCTGTACCGCAAGCTACAGGTACGTGAGCAGTTGATAGAAAGCAGAGGAAGTGAAGTGGCTGCTACCGGGCTGTAGAAGCAGTTTGCAGAAGAAAGTATACAACAACTACAGAGCATACAGATAAGCATACAACAACCTAAAACGAGCAGATCTATGTCCATACCTGTTATTGCCATCTACGATATTGGCAAGACGAACAAAAAGCTCATTCTTTTTGACCGTCAGTACCAGATCGTACATGAAGAGAGCCGATCCTTCCGCGAGATTACTGATGACGACGGATACCCTGCAGATGATCTGATCAGAGTATGCCAGTGGATAAAAAAGAGTTATAAGGATATAAAAAAGAGAGATGACCTGGACGTACAGGCTGTTAATGTGTCTGCCTACGGTGCCAGTCTCGTCCATTTGGATGAAAAAGGGGCGCCAGCTACTCCTCTATACAACTATCTGAAGCCCTTTCCTCAGGAGCTGGCAGATCAGTTTTATGAAGCATATGGCGGTAGAGAAGAGTTTAGCCGACAAACGGCCTCTCCGGTGTTAGGCATGCTTAACTCCGGTCTACAGCTCTACTGGCTTAAATACAAAAAACCGGAAGTCTTTGAAAAAATAAAGCGCACACTACATCTGCCGCAGTTTTTTAGCTATGTGTTGCATAAGAAACCCTTTTCTGAGATCACCAGCATTGGCTGCCATACCGGCCTGTGGGATTTTTGGAATGACCGAAGTCACGACTGGATTTACGAAGAAAAGCTCGCTTCGCTCTTTCCTCCCATGGTGTCTACCTACAGCTATACCACAGTAAGTAGCAGGTTGCGCTCTATTATGTGTGGGGTGGGTATCCACGATAGTTCTGCTGCTCTGGTACCCTACCTGATGGGCTTTCGCGATCCGTTTATGCTTATCTCTACCGGCACCTGGAACATCACGCTCAACCCCTTTAGTCAGGAGCCTCTTACCAAAGAAGAGCTCAAAAGAGATTGCCTCCACTACATGGACTACCGCGGTAATCCGGTAAAGGCTTCACGAGCATTTCTGGGCAAAGAGCATGATTATCAGGTGAAAAGGATTGCTGTTCATTTTCAGAAATCGGAAGACTATCATCACAAGCTTAAACTGGATAATAAAATATTGCTCAATCTGCTACGCGACAATCATGGCAGTAGCAAGAAATTTTATCCGCAGACTATGCAGGGCACCGGCCCTATGCCCGACTATGTAGGGCCAGAAAATGACCTTTCACAATTTAATAGCTTTGAGGAAGCCTACCATCAGCTGATGCTTGATATTGTTGGTATTCAAACTACCTCACTTAAGCTGGCCAGAGGCAATTCCAAACCTGAGAAAATATTTGTGAGTGGAGGCTTCTGCAAAAACCAGCTTTTCTTACAACTGCTAGCCAGCTACTATCGGGATGTAGACCTGTACGTAGCCAATCTGGATGGCGCCTCAGCATTAGGAGCCGCATTGGTTATGCATCGGCATTGGAACCGAGAAAGTAGCCTGGATCATCTCTTTGAGCAGTTTAAACTTATTCGTCCTACCGCTTTAGCAGAACTCAATCAATACCAATTAGTCAGCCAGTAATATGAAAGACAAAAGTGTTGTAGATAAACTAAACAGTATAGAAGAATATGAGCGCACCCCTGTCCCCAGCTCAAAACTCAAGGGGTTGCGCAGTTTTTTGGGTATGTATGCCGGAGAACATACTGCGGGTACCGAGTTTGTAATTGGGCCTCTCTTTGTGGCTCATGGTGTAAGCATAGGTGCTCTTTTTAGCGGCCTAATCGTAGGTAATATTTTAGCCGTGTTAAGTTGGGCTTACATTACCTCTCCTATTGCTACAGGAGTGCGCGAAACACTGTACTTTAAGCTGGAAAAGATTTGTGGACGCAAGCTGGTTGTCATCTATAATCTGGTAAATGGCATGATGTTCTGTTTTCTGGCAGGCTCTATGATGGCCGTTTCGGCGACAGCTGTTGGTATTCCTTTTAACATTGCTATGCCCGAGCTGGGCGACTGGCTACCTACTGGTCCCGGCTGGATAATCACGGTCTTTGCGGTAGGCTCTGTAATGACACTGGTAGCCATGCTAGGGTATGAGCAGGTTTCTAAGTTTGCCAATGTTGCCGCCCCCTGGATGATACTGGTATTTATTGCCGCTGCCTTTGCTGCACTGCCCGAATTGGGTATTACCTCTCTGGACGACTTCTGGGCTGTCGCTGATGCTAAAATATGGACAGGAATACCGGCGGAAGGGCAAAGTAAGTTTACCTTTTGGCATGTGATGTTCTTTGCCTGGTTTTGTAACATGGCTATGCACATTGGTATGGCCGATATGTCTATTTTACGATATGCCAAAAAGTGGCAGTACGGATTTTCATCAGCTACCGGAATTTTTCTGGGCCACTTTGTAGCCTGGATTGCCTCAGGCATATTGTGCGCTGCCGCAGCAGGAGCCATAGCCCCGGGCCCCATCGCGTATAGCGCGGCAGGTACCGCCGGAGCAATTTGTGTAATAGTAGCGGGCTGGACTACCGCCAACCCTACCATCTACAGGGCAGGGCTAGCCATACAGGGAATAATGCCCAAGGTTCGTCGCTGGAAGGTTACTCTGGTAGTAGGACTGATTACTACGCTGGCAGCCTGCTTCCCGGCACTGGTGATGATGTTACTAGACTTTGTAGCTCTTTATGGTTTGGTGCTTATGCCTATGGGAGCAGTCATTTTTATAGATTATTATATACTTCCCAAGCTCAAACTCAAACAAAATTATGCTGAGCATAAGGGGCTCGGCTTTTATTGGGCTCCGGCATTTACCTGGTTTGCTACTTTAGCCTTGTGCCTTATCCTGAATATGACATTAGGGATAGAAATCTTCTTCTTAGGCCTGCCCGGCTGGTTTCTGGCAGCTTCCTTTTATATAGTGGCTAGCCGACTAATGCAGCAAAAAAGTGCAACTCAACTACAAAGCGCACCATGAAAACAATAGTAAAAATACTTTCCCTCATCGGGCTGGTGCTCACACTGCTTCCGGCCATATTATATTTCTACGACTACATTAGCGCCGATCTGCATAAGCAACTTATGCTTTGTGGTACACTCATCTGGTTTGTAAGCGCTCCATTGTGGATGAACAAAAGCCAGGAGGCAAGCTAACTTACTACAGGTTGGTACAGTACGGTTTGCTGTCATGAGGCTCGTACCTTTATTATAGTTAAAACATTGAATACATAACCAGCACTTAACCAAATAAAGTAATGGAACAGGAAGTAAGCTCATTCAAACATGTGCAATACCTATGGGATCATGAGAAGGCCCGCGAACTGGAGGGCGACGAAGTTGCACTGCTCCTTTATCGCTCAAATATGCTCGGAGCAGATCTGCGGATCACAAATTATGGAGGAGGTAATACCAGCTGCAAAACTATTGAAAAAGACCCGCTGAGCGGAGAAGATAAAGAAGTAATGTGGATTAAAGGTTCAGGGGGAGATATAGGCTCGCTAAAGAGAAATGGACTGGCTGGCCTTTACCTGGACAGGCTCCATGCCCTAAAGCAGCGCTACCGTGGGTTAGAATATGAGGATGAGATGGTAGGCTATTTCTATCACTGCCTGTACGACTTAGATTCTAAGGCTCCTAGCATTGATACGCCTTTGCATGCTTTTCTGCCTTTTAAGCACATAGATCACCTACACCCTGATGCTATCATTGCTATAGCTGCTGCCAAAGATGGTAAGCAAATTACTCAGGAGCTGTTCAATGGTCAGTTGGGTTGGGTAGACTGGCAGCGCCCCGGCTTTGATCTTGGCCTTCAACTGGAAAAATGCCTTGCCGAGAACCCTGGCATCACGGGAATTATGTTAGGCAGCCACGGTCTGTTTACCTGGGCAGACAATGCTTATGACTGCTACATTAATAGCCTGGAAACTATTGAAAAAGCTTCGCGCTATCTGGAAGAGAACTATGGCAAGAAAAGACCTGTATTTGGAGGAGCTAAGCTAGAGTCTATTCCTCAGGATGACCGTAAGCAACAGGCTGCACGTATTGCTCCTTTACTCAGAGGCTACTGCTCAAGTCATAAACCCATGATTGGGCACTTTACAGACGACGAAAAGGTGCTTCAGTACATCAATAGCAATGATCTGGAAAAGCTTGCACCTATGGGTACCAGCTGTCCCGACCACTTTCTCCGCACTAAAATCAGACCTTTAGTACTGGATTTCCTTCCTGCAAATACTGACCTCAGCGATCAGGAAGCGCTAAAAAAACAGCTGGACGGCGCCTTCCAGCAGTATCGCAAAGAGTATGCGGACTATTACGAGGAGTGCAAGCACAAAGATAGTCCTGCCATGCGAGACCCTAATCCGGTAGTAATTTTGTGGCCTGGTGTAGGTATGTTTACTTTCGCAAAAAACAAGCAGACAGCCCGCGTTTCCAGCGAGTTTTATATCAATGCCATCAATGTGATGCGGGGCTCAGAAGCTATTTCTGAGTATACTTCACTTCCTGCGCAGGAAGCGTTTAATATTGAATACTGGCAACTGGAAGAAGACAAGCTCAAGCGTATGCCTCCGGAAAAGCCACTTTCGCGCAAAGTAGCTCTGATTACGGGTAGTGGCGGAGGAATTGGTAAGGCTGTAGCTGATATCTTTATGCAGCATGGGGCCTGTGTAGTGCTTTCTGATATGAATGGGGACCGTCTGCTAGAGACTCATAAAGAGTTTGAAAGTAAATACGGCAAAGACGCTGTTCGCTCTATCACCATGAATGTTACCTCTGAAGAGGAAATAGAGGCTGCTTACCATGAGGCCGCGCTTCAGTTTGGCGGTGTAGATATCCTGATCAATAATGCGGGCTTGTCTATCTCTAAAGCTTTGGAAGATACTACTGATCAGGACTGGGATATACAGCATACTGTTATGGTAAAAGGACAGTTCAAAACCAGTCAGCAAGGTGTCAAAATGATGCGTCAGCAGGGGCTAGGCGGTGATATTGTAAATATTGTGAGCAAAAATGCTTTGGTATCCGGTCCAAAAAACGTAGCTTATGGATCTGCTAAGGCTGCTCAGCTGCATATGTCCAGGCTATTGGCGGCCGAGTTAGGTCCTGACAAAATACGCGTCAATGTGGTTAACCCCGATGCTGTAATTGAAGGCAGTAATATTTGGGCCAATGGCTGGGCAGAAGGCCGAGCTAAAGCATATGGTGTGAGCCTAGAAGAGCTTCCTAGCTTTTATGCCAAACGCACCCTTTTAAACGAAACTATTAAACCAGAAGATATCGCCAACGCGGTTTTTGTACTGGTTGGCGGATTACTAAACAAAAGTACAGGCAATGTGCTCAACGTAGACGGAGGTCTAGCGCAGGCATTTGTCCGTTAGTTTTTGCTAAACTACCTAAACCTAGCCACTGCACATCGCAGTGGCTTTTTTATTCGACAGTACTTTACTTTAGTATGCCTACCCATATCCACCCGGTTCCATCCAGGGCTGAAGTAGCAAAAGCTTAGCGCTATTCTTGTAGCAGCGCCGCATAATCAGTATATTCAGAGTACTTGCAACAACCAACTACATAATGGATTTATACGACAGCCGTAGCCAGAGCTCCGTCAAAATTTTTCTGTTCCCTTAAATCGCTGATATCATGAGTAAGCAAATTTTAGTTCTCATATCAGCTGCCACACTTTTTCTGGGAGTAATACTATTCAATCAGTGCTCTGAAAAGCGGAACTACGAACTACCTCAAACAGTAGATTTCAACTTTCATATTCGTCCGATATTAGTCAAGAACTGCTACTTATGTCACGGGCCGGATTCCAGTAGCCGAGAAGCAGAACTGCGTTTAGATACTTTTGCTGATGCTACCCTGGAGCGCGAAGATGGTAACTACGCTATACTACCGGGACACGCAGACCAAAGCTTGCTAATGAGCAGAATTCTCTCTGACGATCCTAATGAGATAATGCCTCCACCAGAGAGCAACTTAAGCCTGAGCGAAAGAGAAAAAGCGCTTTTAAAGAAATGGATAGAACAAGGAGCGGAGTGGAAGCCTCACTGGGCCTTTATTCCACCTACTTTGCCAGAAGTGCCAAAGGTACAATCAGAGCAGCTGTACAATGAGATTGATGCTTTTGTACTCTCCAGGCTTCATGAGAAAAAGCTTGAGCCAGCGGGTATAGCAGATAAGTCCACTCTGGCGAGACGTTTGTCTTTTCTGCTCACCGGGCTTCCTCCTAAGGCAGCAGAGCTGGATCGCTTTGTAGCAGACCAAAGCGAATCTGCCTATGAAAAAATGGTGGACTACTACCTGAACTCCCCCGCTTTTGGAGAACGCTGGGCGCGACATTGGATGGACCTGGTACGCTATGCGGAAACCAAAGGGCACGAGTTTGACTATCCGGTGCAGGGTGCCTGGCAGTACCGAGATTACCTGATTAGGGCTTTTAACGAAAATATTTCTTATGACCAGCTGGTGAGGGAGCACCTGGCCGGAGACCTGTTAAGCTCTCCTCGCTGGAATAAAAAAAATGGTCAGAATGAATCCAGACTGGCTACCATGTTTTTTGCTATGTCGGAAGGCAAACATAGCCCGGTAGATCTTAAAATTGACGAAGCCGAAAGAATAGACAATATTATAGATGTTACTACCAAAACTTTTCAGGCACTTACGGTCTCCTGCTCTCGTTGTCACGATCACAAATTTGACCCAATACCAGCCACCGATTATTACGCCCTCTATGGTATAGTAAAAAGCACACGCTTTGGTGTGCAGGATGCAGGCTTGGGTTTAGAAGAAGTTCAGAGCGTGGAGGAGCTGAAAAAAGTAAGACAGGATATTAGCACAATGCTGGCTCAGACATGGATGGATGAAAAAAATGTGCTTCCGGCACAGCAGGTCAGCTTACAACTTGCTAAGCTAAAGAGTGCCGAATATATGCTGGGAGATTTCAGGGACCAGAGTTTAGATGGCTGGCAAAGTGATGGTGTTGCCTTTGGTAATCAAACGACACTTGGCAAAGCTGTATTTAACTCCGCGGGCACAAAGCTTGTAGGCTTATCAGAAGGAAAGGCCTCTAGTACATTTGCTGGTTTGGGGCAGTACGGAGCTTTACGATCTCCCAACTTTACCATTACTGATGATTATATAGGCATAAGAGCATTGGGAAAGGCCGCGAGTATACGTATTGTCATAGATAACTTTCAGCTGATACGCAACCCTATTTATGGTGAACTGGAAATCAGGGTAGATAGTGAAAGCTGGAAAAATTTCAGTGTAGATGTAAGCTCGTGGAAAGGCCACAAAGCATATATAGAGATAATGCCCGGCTACTATGATAATCATGCTTATAAACTTCCTGAAAACTCTTTTGTAGAGGTTGAATATGCAATAAAGTATAACAAGCAGTGGCCTCAGATAGCATCGCCTCCTCAGGCTCATGGACAGTATCAGGCTCTCAAAAAGTGGGCTGCACAAGAAGGTGAGGCCGGAGATATTCAGCTGCTTCAACAGCAGCTACAAGTCAATGCACTCCCTATTAAATCTATAGAGCTGCAAGAGCTTATACAAAAAGAAGAAGTACTGCTCCATAAACTCTCGCAATCTACTTCCAGTTTTTACGCCGCTATTTCAGATGGCTTTGCTATCAATAGTCCGGTATTTATCAGGGGTAATACGCAGAGCCCTTCAAACGAACTGGTGCCCCGACGTTTTTTGAGCAGTATATCAACAGTAGACTCAGTATTTAACTCTCCTGGTAGCGGTCGTGAAGAACTGGCACAAGCTATCCTCAGTGATAAAAATCCCCTTACTGCCAGGGTCATGGTCAATCGTATCTGGCATCATATGTTTGGGCGAGGTATCGTAGAAACAGTAGATAATTTTGGTTTGCAGGGTAAGTTGCCTACGCACCCTGCGCTGCTGGATTTTCTGGCGGTAAAGTTTAAAGAAGGGGGCTGGTCTATTAAGCAAATGATCAAGTATATAGCTATGTCTGCTACCTTTCAGAGGGCAGTAGCAGCCGAGAGCTTGCAGGATCCTGAGAATTTGTGGCTGGCGGGCTTCCCCCTACGCCGCATAGAGGCCGAAGCCATACGCGATGCGATGTTAAGCGTTTCTGGCCGTTTAGATACCAGCAGGTATGGGCCTCCGGTAGCTGTACATCTTACAGATTTTATGCAGGGCCGCGGACGCCCTCGCCATTCTGGCCCTCTTGATGGCGCAGGCAGGCGCAGTATTTATCTGGAAGTAAGGAGGAACTTCCTTTCTCCGATGATGCTGGCCTTTGATCGCCCAATTCCCTTTTCCACCTTCGGTAAAAGAAATGTGACCAATGTACCTGCCCAATCGCTTATACTGATGAACGATCCTTTTGTGGCGGAGCAGGCAGAGTATATGGCGAGGCAGTTGATAAAGCAGCAGACTTTGAGTACCAACGACCGTATACAGTGGGTTTATCGCCGAGCTCTATCCAGGGCAGCAACAGAACAAGAACTGGAGGAGGCTAAGCACTTTTTAAAACAGCAGGCCAGAGCTTACAAACAGTCAGAAGCTGATATTCATGAATCATTAGAAGTGTGGCGCGACTACTGTCATACTGTTTTCAACCTGAAAGAATTTATATACCTCATCTGATATGGGAAAAAACAAACACTGCATACATCGTCCAATAAGCCGTCGGCAAATGCTGAGCACTTGTGGCAGCGGCTTTGGTTCACTGGCTTTTGTAAGCCTGCTGGGAGGCCTGGGCAGCGCCTGCTCCAGGGTAGAGCATATGTCCTCTGCACTATCAAGCGCTATCAGTACCCCCCATTATATTCCCAAGGCAAAGCATGTCATTTTTCTGTATATGGATGGAGGCGTTTCGCAGGTAGACTCTTTTGATCCCAAACCCCGGCTGGCAAAAGAGAATGGCGGGGATCCCTACAAAAAGTTTAAAGTGGATGCCACACAGTTTGATAATATCGGAAAAATACTTAAAAGTCCCTGGGAGTTTAAGCAGTATGGTGAGTGTGGTATGCCGGTAAGTGAGCTCTTTCCTCACATTGCGAGCTGTGTAGATGATATAGCGTTGGTGCGCTCCATGACCTCCGATTTTCCTGAGCACACTAATGCGAATTATTTTTTGCATACCGGCAGTGGCCTTCAGGGGAGGCCCAGTATGGGAGCCTGGGTAACCTATGGACTGGGCAGCGAAAACGAAAATCTGCCTGCTTATGTAGTGCTTGATGGGGGGCTGGTGCCTCCGGGTGGTCTGGATAACTTTAACAGTGGGTTTCTGCCCGCCTCATACCAGGCCTCTGTGCTCAAAAGCCAGAAAATACCACTGGCCAATATACAGCCTCTAGAGGAGGCTGGTCTGCAAGATCAAAAGCTGGCATACATCAAGCAGATGGACCAAAGCCTGATGGGTAAACTGGGCCATGCCGATGCGGTAGAATCTGCCATCTCTAATTACGAGCTGGCCTATCGCATGCAGTCATCAGTACCTGAGCTAACAGAGTTTAGTGCAGAAACCGCTGCTACCAAAAAGCTGTATGGCTTCTTCTCTGACGATCCGCATACTCGTAGCTATGCTGCCCAATGCCTACTGGCTCGTCGGCTGGTAGAGCGTGGGGTGCGCTTTATTGAGCTTACCTGCCCTAGTGTAAAAGCAGACCGCTGGGATCAGCACAATGGCCTTAAAGACGGACATGAAAGAAATGCACATGCTGTAGATCAACCAATAGCTGGCCTGCTTAAAGATCTTAAAGGCAGAGGGTTACTGGATGAGACGTTGTTGGTATGGACCGGAGAGTTTGGCAGAACCCCATTTGCCCAGGGGAGCAACGGGAGAGATCATAATCCTTCTGCTTTTAGCATGTGGATGGCCGGTGCTGGCATTAAAGGAGGAACAATCTTCGGACAGACTGACGACTATGGCTATAGGGTAGTTGAAAACAAAGTTACCATTCATGATTTACATGCTACCATGCTGCATCTTTTGGGAGTAAATCATGAAAAGTTGACCTTTCATTTCGGTGGCAGGGATATTCGGCTTACCGATGTGCATGGTCGTGTAATGCAAGACATATTGGCCTAAGCCAGATAAGTTGAAATTCACTACGATAGGACTGTAGCACGAATTGTAGAAATTAGCAACTAATAGTCAAGTATAAATTACTTATTAACGCGGGCTAAAAGATCTGTATATATAAATTTTTAAGTGTTTATTAGGTAATTACCACCTTATAGATTTTTTGGTTATTTGCTGCCTGATCTTTCGTTTTTTTGCGTATTTCTACATTTTTTCTATGCCTTATTTTAGCTTCAGTAACTTACTAATCCCTCAAAAACTTCTTTAAAACATCGCTAACAGCTATTTACTAGTTTTTTGCTAAAATAATCACACAACCCCACGGACTTTACAAAAAGTAGTGTTAAAATTGGTATGTGATAGTAATACACACAAATTTGTACGTAAGTAAATATGGAAGGCCTATACGGTTACTTAAGTTTGTAAATATACAGTCCTTATATACTGTTAAGTGAACATTTTGCCAGCTATCACTATTATTTTTAATAATATCCGGTTTAACACAATTGCGTTTTCATGCTCAACTCTCTTAAATTACTTAATACCTGTATTAATACTATTGATGCTGGTATAGGAATAATTGACAGGCAGGGCACCCTTAGAATGGCAAATGTTGCTTTAGCAAAAATTTGCGAAACTAGTGTAGAAGAAATAGAGGGTAAGCATTACCAAACTTTACTCAAAAACCACCAGGAATCAGGCTCCCAGCTTGAGGCCTTAATACTGGGTGAGCAGAACGAAATCAGCGAGTGTAAATTTTGGCATCAAGATCAAAACCGGTATAAATATATCAGAGGCTATGCTAAAAATGAGGTAGATGATGAGTTAGGCTCATGCCGCATCATTTTCATAAACGATATTAGTGAGGAAGTAGCCCAGAGAGAGAACTTAAAAGTACGCGCCTCTATACTCAAAAATGTGCGCGATAGCATTATTGTAGTAGACAATGACGGAATTATTATCTACTGGAACGCTGCTGCTACAGAGCTTTTTGGTATCGCGAAAGAAAAAATACTGGGAGCACATATCAACGAATTTAATCCGGGCTTTGACCCCAAAGCTTTTATTGCTGCCGCAGGTGATAATAAAGATTACTTCCGTAGAATAGACTGGAAATTTATAAGAGCAGATGGTACAGAAGTTTGGGCCGATGTAAAGCTGAGTTTTCTCTTTGACGAAAGCGAAGGGGATGTACAGGGTTTTATTGGTGTATCAAAAGATATTACGGAAAAAAAACAGCAGGAACTGGAACTGGTAAGGCGCAATAAAGAATTCGCCTCTCTCATTGATTCTCAGACCAATTTCCTGGCAAGAATAGATACCAGGGGCAACTTCACTTACGTTAACCAATGGTTTCAGGAAAAATTCGACTATGGTAAAGAAATAGTGGGGCATAATTTTATGTCAGAAATTCATCCTGATGATGTAAAACCCTGCTGGCAAATGCTGGAGGCGTGCAAAGCCTCTCCCGGTAAAGCAATACCAATAGAACTAAGAGGGCTCAGAGGTAAAGAAACATTTTACTGGGAGGTAGTGGCTCTTACAAACGAAGAAGGAGAAGTTACCGAATACCAGGGAGTAGGTTATGATATTACCGAAAGCAAACTTGCAGATAGCGAAATACGTTCGCTCAAAGCATTCAATGAGCTTTTGCTGGAAATTTCTACAGAACTAATCAATGCGACTCCAGAAAACCTGGACGAACGTATACACGAGTCCCTGCAAAAGGTAACTACATTTGCCAATTTTGACCGCGCTGTTATCTATCTCTTTACCAGCAACCAGGAAGAGGTCTACCTAACGCATGAGTATTGTGCGGAAGGTATAGCCCCATTCCCGGATAGTGCCCACCGGTATTCTATAGCAGAATATGGCTGGTGGTCAGATAAAATATTCAATAAAGAAGCTGTTGAAGTTCAGGATATAGAGCAATTGCCGACTGAGGCCGCTTCGGTTAAGCAGGCGCTAGAGCAATTAGGCGCGCTATCTATGCTTATGCTGCCTGTGGCGCATAACGATCAGCTGATAGGCGCTCTGGGCTTTACCTCCTATACAGAAACCAAAGACTGGGATAAAGATACTTTAGCGTTATTCAAGCTATTAGGCGCTATGCTGGGCAATACGTTTAAAGGGGTAGAAACCATGGGTAAGCTTAAAGAAAGTATTACTCAGTATGCTCTTTTGGCTGATAACGTAACAGATATAGTACTTAAACATGATTTAGATTTTAAGATCAACTTTATTACACCTTCCTGTAAAGATATGCTGGGTTATGAGGAGAGTGAGGTGCTGGGGCAGTCTTTTGCAAGTTTGGTGTATCCGGAAGATCTGTATACAATTTCTACCCACGTACAAGATGCGCTGTCGGGAAAAAGAATACGCTTCATTACTCGCCTGAAAAAAAAAGATGGAAACTATATATGGATAGAAGCCCGTGCCAGAGCTACAAAAACAAATGGCGCTACTGAGTTAATCGCTATTATTAGAGATATTGACCTGCAAAAGCAGATTGAAGTAGAAAAAGATGAGCTTTTCCGTGAAACCCATGCCCTAAACGAAGAGCTGAGAGCCAGTGAAGAAGAACTCTTGCAGACACTGGATAAAACCGTAGAACTGAACGAGCAATTGACTAACAACGAGCGCAAGTTTAAAGGACTCATTGAGAAAAGCTTTGAAGGTATAGTGGTTTATGGTATGGATGCACGAGTGCTTTATGCCTCCCCTTCTGCTACACAGATTATGGGTTATTCTTATGAAGAAGTGATTAACATGACGGGGAGAGATTTTATCTACCCTGAAGATTTACCGCTTTCTGATGCTTATATGTCAAAACTCGTTAAAAAACCCGGAGAGCGTATTTCTTTTGAAATTCGTTGTGTGCGCAAAGATAGAGAAGTAATCTGGATCGAGTCCAATGTTACCAACCTTTTAGAAGACCCTGCCATAGAAGGGCTGGTGGTTAACTTTAGGGACATTACGGAAAGGAAAAAATACGAGATTAGACTGGAGGAAATACGCACCTCACTTAATCTGGCTCAGAAGGTAGCTAAGATAGGTAGCTGGGAGGTTAACCTGAAGACTATGGAGTCTTTTACTTCAGAAGAGTTTCACGCTATTTTGGGACTGGAGCGCAACCATAAAACTGTAGAGTTTGACGAACTGGTGCAGTTTTTACACCCGGAAGACCGGCAAAAAGTGTTGGATGACATGGAACTCGCCATGCGTAGTGGGGCTGTTAATGACAGCAATTATCACGAGCTGGAATACCGGATTATAGACAAAAAAGGAGACATCAAGCATATTAAAGCAGATAGGCAGATTATTATAGATGAGGAGGCAGGTACAGCCAGGATGATTGGTACCATACAGGATGTTACCAGAGAAAAAGAGCTGAAAAGGCTGCTGGACGAAACTAGTAAAGTAGCAAAAGTTGGAGGCTGGGAAGTAAACTTAGTTAGGAATGAGCTTGTCTGGACAGAAGAAACTTACAGAATCCATGAGTTACCTCTCACCAATACAGTAAATTTAGAAGAAGCGGTAAAGTATTATCATCCTGAAGATCTGCCTATGCTTAGGGCAGCCGTAAACCAAATGATAAATCAGGGCCAGAAATATGATCTGGAGCTCCGCTTAATCACAGCAAAGGGTAAGCTTAGGTGGGTACGGGCAACGGCGGGTATTGTAAATAAGGTGAATGGCAAGATTGTTAAATTCAGAGGTTCCATTCAGGACATTACAGAAAGGAAAAAGCGTGATGAAGAGATTCAAAGATACTCCGAACGCCTCAAGATTGCTACCAAAGCTGCGCAGATTGGAGTGTGGGAAGTAGATGTACAAAATGATATGCTTAAATGGGATGCACAAACCTGCGAAATTTTTGGTTTGCCATCAGATAATCATCAGGGCAAATTTAGCCAGTTGTCCAAATTGTTTCATCCGGATGATATGATGAGTGCACCAAGCATAGAAAAAGTCAGACGTATAGCAGAACCAGAGCTAAAAGGTGATTTCAGAATCATACGGCCAGACAATGGAGAGGTCCGCTTTATTAAATCTGCTGGAAAAGTATTTTATGACGAGCATAAGGAACCCGTTAGGATAGTAGGGGTTCACTGGGATATAACCCCAGCCAAACAAAACGAAGAGCGGCTGGAACGTAAAAATGCTGAGCTTATTAAAATCAACTCTGAACTGGATCACTTCGTGTATAGTACTTCGCACAATCTACGTGCTCCCCTTACCTCAGTTATGGGCATCGTCAATATTATGCGCGAAGTAGAGACCGCCGAAGAGCGTGAGGTATTTATTGATATGATTCAGAAGAGTATCTACAAACTGGACGAGACCATACAAGAGATTAATGATTACTCTAAGAATGCACGTGTTAAGGTTGAAAAAGAGCATATTGATTTTCGCCTGATCATAGATAACATACTGGAGAGCCTCTCTTATATGGAGAATGCGCAAAAAATGAAGATGCAGGTAGAGGTAGATGATGATCTCGAGTACTGCTCTGATCCGGGACGCCTCAAAATTATTTTTAACAACCTTCTTTCCAATGCTGTAAAATATGCTAACCCCATAGAGGCTAAGCCCTTTATGCTGGTAGAAGTAAAAAAAGATAATGGGCAGGTTTTTATAAGGGTAAAAGACAATGGCATAGGTATTAAGGAAGAATACTTGGAGAGAGTATTTAACATGTTTTTTAGAGCTACCAACAAATCCAGTGGCTCTGGTCTGGGGCTGTATATTGTAAAAGAGGCGGTTGAGAAACTGGGAGGTAATATAGAGGTAGAGTCAGTAGCAGGTGAAGGAACAGAATTTATAGTGCGGCTTCCCTTGTAAGTGGGCCCTAAATCTGGTGTAAAGCACAAAAATAAAAAAAGCCATATCACACTTTAAAAAAGCAGCGATATGGCTGAAGGTAACTAACTAATTGAGGCTACCTTTTGCCCTGACTTGGGGCATTCTGATCATTCAAATTCTTTTCAGGACTTATCTTTTTGCTTATACCTTCAGGTAGCTTAGCCGGAGGCATACCCAGAACCGGATTAGAGGACATAAACCCAAAAGGCATCAGGCTAACAGCTACTGTATGCTGGTTCATAATGGGCCACTCCTCTGGCCTAACTATGTGGGTTACGCCAGCTACATACCAGGCCACCACATCTGTGTTCATCAGGTTTCTGTCTTTTTTAGTCCACTCTACCAGACCCTGCGCTTTTTGGTTGCTGGCAGGGTAGTCTCCGGCAGGGTACATTTCATCCGGGTGATAGGGAGTAGCCCAAAAATGATGGTAAAGTACCGGAGCACGATTATATAGCGAAGAGTTTTTTGCTGCCAGCGGTGTTATACCAGCACTCGGGTGAAGCATGTATGAGGAGCTATGCCCATATTTATTTTTTACATTTTTGTTCATAATCATCCACATGCGGTTAGTAGAGGCTTTGGCATCTCTTTGCGCCTGTAGCTCACTTTTAAACATATCCATCTTACCTACCAATGCATTTCCGTAAGGGTTCTCATCCTTGTCTTCTACGGTAATAGAGTTCATTTCTCCTACCATATTTTCCTGTCCGTCTACGTCAATATCAAAACGGTATACAAACCAGTGCTGGTGGTTATTAGCCTCTACATGGGGCTCTACTATAGTACCAAAGTAACTACCCTGTGAAGATTCGTCTGCACTACCTGGCGTATCGTCTACACGTTCTACACTTCTGATATGTGCGATACCATTAAGCTCAGTCACTACTTTGATGTTTCCATCCTCCTTAAAAATCCATTTAAAGCCATAATCATAATTGCCCGCCGTAATGTAGTATTTAATGGCAAGGTCGGTGGCTCTTCTGGAGTAATGCTGGTGGCGCCACAATACGCCTCCGTATTCTTCAAATACAGCTATAGCACTATCAGACTGAATGGGGCTTCCGTAGTCGTTATGTAAAGTAACCGGAAGATAAGTCGCATTTTCCGGAGCATCGGCACCCACGGTAAGAGGGCGAGCTACATCCTGAAACAGGCGAAACTCTCCTACATCAAAATAGTTGTTAGAAGCATTGAGCAAGTCCGGCGAGCCATAGTTCACAATCATTTCAGCCAGCCCTCCCCGGTACATGACATACCTCCACTGGTCCTGCGCATGGTCAAAGTACTGTACTTCGTAGATGACCAAACCTTCGCGGCTATGTATACCGAAGCGGAATTTCCAGAAGGGAGAAATTACCTGATTCCCTTCTATGCGGTAGTTAGTACCTTCTGGTTGCGTGATCATTACTGGCTTAGGGGCCTGAAGATCTATTTTAATAGAGTCTCCATCAAAGTAATTGACTTCTACCGGTTCTGACCAGCCCCTGCCGGTATCTACTACCTTAAGCACCTTTTTGTCGGTAATATCTACATAAGCGTAAATTCCACCTATGGGTACCCGGCGGTATTTTTTGTTTTTGTAGACTGGTGATACAATCTTTTCGCGATTGCCCAATGGCGCTAGCCCTAGGTCTGCCGCAAAGTTTCCGTAGCTTGCTTTTACAGAGTCTGGGTCAACGCCTCTTTTTCTTAGGGCTGCTTCCCATTCCTTGTTACCTTCCACTATGCTAGACGTAATGGAATCTGCTTTAAAGCTCCCTACAGGCTGCTTATCCTTTACCTCTTCAAAACTCAGTAGCTTAGAAGATTTAAGGTCCAGAACAGCTTTGCCCATAACATTAGACTGGTAATCATACAAATAGGCATAGGCCTCTCTTCTGAAAGCCTCACCCGCTTCGTAGGCCAGCACCTCCTCTTTGGGCGGTTCTTTCAGGTTAATAATGCTAAACAGGCTGCTGCTATCATTTGTAACTTTACCCTCTTTCAACAAAATTTGTTTGACTAATTTGATCTCATTAGAGTCTAGCGGATCAAGCGGATGCTTAAATTGCATACCACTTTGCTGTGCAATGGTGTTGTGGCTTATGCTCAGTAGGCAGAAGGTAAAAAGCAGACATAATGTCCAGAGTCTCTTTTTCATAAATAGGTTAGTTTTGAGTAATACATATTTGATTAGCGTTTTATTTATCCCACCACACAGGAGTGCTCAGCAGGTCAGGACCCTGACGGGCAATGGCTTCTTCATAATTCTTTTGGTTAAGGCTAATTTCTGAGAGAGGATAGCCTCTTCTTCTGGGTATGTCTCTTCCTGCTGCGGCATCAGGAGCGGGCTGCAATAAGGGGTAGTCCAGTCTTCTCCACTCAGCCCAGGCTTCCATCCCCTGCATGTACAGCGCCAGCCATTTTTGGTTACCGATAGAAGCTTTGAAATTATCCGTGTCAAAAGCTAGTTCTTCCTGCGCCAGATAGGCTTCCAGCTCAGTTTCTGCTATACCCCACTGCTCAAAGGAAGCGGCAATGGCATCTTTATACAGTTGTGAGGCATCTTCTCCGGTCCAGCCTCGTGCGGCAGCTTCAGCTCTTAAAAATAGCACTTCTGAGTAGGTCTGTAGAAGGGCCGGATAGGTAGGCTCTGTAATCTGATCTGCAGGTAGCGATACTTCTTCGTTTTTGATACTACCAGCAATGGCAGCATTAACACCATAAGGCATGCCTACATATTCTCCCAGCGCTTCCGCTCTCTCCGCAAAAGCTGCCAAGCGAGGGTCGTTCAGCGCGATGAGCTTATCTATCATCGTGTTTGATACAGCGAGGGTGATAGTCTCCAGATGAAACTCCGTGTACCAGGGGTTAACAAAAGGAACCTGCTCATTGTAAGCAAAAGTGGCATTCTGGGCATTACTACTAAATACCCCTTTCTGAATGGCATCGGATACTATTGCCTGGGCCAGTGCAGGTTTGGCTTCAGAAAGTCGCATGCCCAGCCGTAAGCGCAGCGACTGAGCAAAAAGCTTCCACTGAGATACATCACCTCCGTAGATCAGGTCCCCTTCAATATTTCCGGCACTTTCTTCTATCTGGGCATAGGCCTCATCCAATTCCTGCATTAAGCTCTCATAAATCTGCTCCTGGGGATCATAAACAGGAGCTACATTCTCGGAGCCCAGCAATGTCTGGCTATAAGGTATGTCTCCCCAGATATCGCTCAGATTATGAAAAGCATAGGCTTTAAGTATACGGGCTACAGCTATCTGATTTTGATTGGGCCCGGAAAAGGCTGCCTGCGCTGCGGTTTCCGGATCGGAATTTAAGTTTATAAGCTCCTGTAAGTCACGAAGCCCTTTGTAGTAGACGGGGGTAAAGTCTCCTTCTATAGTTACGTAGCGGTCTATATCGGTGTAGAGAGTAGACGTCCAGAATTGCATGTAGCGCATACCTACCAGATTCCATTTAGAAGACTCATTGTACAGGCCAAAGAGCTCTTCCATCAGTTTGGTTTGCGCTCCGGCAAGCACATAAGAAGTAGGAACCTCAGTGGGATTGTTAGGGTCTTCATTCATTTCTTCAAAACCATCATCGCAGGCAGGCAGTAAGGCTATCAAAACGATGATGAGTATATATACAGGTAGTTTCTTCATAATGCTGGCTTTAAAAGGCTAGAGTTTGATGTTAATATTTATACCAATAGAGCGGGTACTGGGTAATTGTGAGTTTTCCAGTCCCTGTACATTTCCCGACCCTAGCGTGGTTTCAGGGTCTACATGAGGTACTTTAGTATATAAAAGCGCCAGGTTTCTACCCACCAGGCTTAACGAAAGACCGTTGATAGGAAGGTTTTCCAGCATACTTTGTGGAAGACTATAGCCCAGACGAAGCTCACGGAGCTTGATAAAGCTGGCATCAAACACGCTGTATTCGTCAATGCTTGTAATGTCTTTGAAGTAGTCTACCGCCTCTACATACTGCTGATTTTGCTCTCCACTCTCCAATACTCCTTCTGCTCTGATACCCCCACCCTCATCTACGGGGCTGCGCATTGGTTTGCCCTGATCATTAAGCCCTACGGTCTCGCTAAGTAAGCCGGCATATACTCCTACTGAGCGTGTACCTACAAAGAGATCGCCCCCCTTCTGGAAATCTACCAGAGAACTTAAGCTAAAACCCTTGTACATAAAGCTACTGTTAATCCCTCCGGTAAAGTCTGCCATTACATTGCCCAGCACTTTACCGAACTCACGCACATAATATCCTTCGCTATCTACCAGACGCTCACCGTTTTCGTTGAGTGCAAAGCCATCACCCACTATGGTGCCATAGGGTTCTCCAATCCGTGCGTTGATTGTTACCCGCTTGTCTGCCAACTGATAGTTATCCTGACCATCTGCCAGGCTTACTACTTTGTTGGTGTTTTTTGCCAGATTTAAAACAAGCTCCCATACAAAGCCATTTCTGGTTTCTATAGGTATGGCAGTAAGCATCAGTTCAATGCCATTGTTGGTCATCTCTCCGGCATTAACAATGTTAAACTGATTGCCAGAAGTACCTGATACCGGAAGCTGGATAATCTGGTTGGTAGCAATGCTATTGTAATAAGTAGCGTCCAGACCAATTCTGCCATGTAAAAATTGCATATCTAGCCCCACTTCATAAGAAGTAGTAGTTTCAGGCTTTAGTGTAGTATTGTTAAGCACATCTGGCACAGTAAAGAGAGGAGTGCTACCAAATGACCCAAAGGGCTCATAAATCTGGTATAAGCGATAAGGATCGGTATCGTTCCCTACCCTGGCCCAGCCAGCACGTAGCTTTCCAAAAGAAACCAGTCCTTTGTTAGAGATAAACTCTGAAAATACCAGACTGGTAGCAAAAGCGGGGTAGAGATAAGAGTTGTTATCTGCTGGTAAAGTAGATGACCAGTCATTTCTTAGAGAGGCATCCACGTATATCAGATCTCTAAATCCCAGATTGACACTTCCATAAAGACTGTTTACCTCTCGTTGTTCAGACATATCAGTAATAGTTGGCCGGTCTTTGGAGGCTTCCAGTGTATAAAAATTGGGTACGCTTAGTCCGCCATTGGTTTTTCCATAGTTTTGATAGAGAGTTTGTATTCTGCGGTTGGCTCCAAGGTTAGCAGCCAGGGAAATTTCATCGGCCAGCAGGCGGCGATTGTATTGAGCGAGCAGTTCAAAATTATTCTCACTGACTTTTCTTACGTCTTCTGAGTAAGAGCTGATATTAACATGGCCTACAGGTGTCCAGGCTTCACGGCGGTCGTCATAGAAGTCGGAACGTACCCATCCACTAAGTTTGAGGTGTTCATTAAATTCGTACGAGAGCGATACATTTCCAAACACACGTTCTCTTATATCCTGATTAGATGCTTCCTGTAATTCCCAATAGGGGTTGTTCCAGTAGAAAGGAGATAAGTTTTCTGGTCCTGAGAGATTCCATAGCCTTTGTACACCTTCAGGAGTAGTAGTCTGCTTGAGCCTTTCCAGATCAATCTGTCTTTGAAACCAGGTGTTAAAAGAAGATTGCACACTCTGTGCTCCATCGCCAATATAGTCGCCGGTGACGGGGCGTCCATTCACTTTTGACCTTATATAATTTACTCTTACACTGGTGCTTAGCTTTTCGGTCAGCTTGGCATCTGCACTCAAGCTGAGAGAGTTGCGTTTAAGCTTGCTGTAGGGGAATACTCCCTTCTGATCCAGATTGGTATAAGAAAGGCGGACGCTGGCCTGCTCGCCTCCGGCAGTTAACGCTACATTGTTGGAGAGGTTAATACCTGTTTCATAAAAGTTTTTGATATTGTCAGGCTGAGCTTCCCAGGCTCTTAATTCTCCGTATTCGGGAGAGTTAGGGTAGAAGCTATCCCAATGCCTGACCATCTGGCCATCCAGGCGAGGCCCCCAGCTTTCGTCAGCCTGTGTAGCCACCATGGGCTCGCCATTATATGTATCAAATACCTGCTTATAACCTCCACCATATTCGTTCTGATAGTCTGGCAGAATATACACCTCGCTAAAGGTGGTGTTTGAGTTTATACTTACGCCAATGCCTTCGCTTCCTTTACCACTTTTGGTAGTAATCAGAATTACTCCATTGGCGGCTCTGGAACCATAAAGCGCGGCTGCACTAGGTCCTTTCAAGATTGAAATTGAAGCAATGTCGTCAGGGTTTAGATCCTGAGCAGCGTTACCATAATCAATACCTCCGTTGGCCTGCTGAGTATCTTCAGTATTGAAGTTGGAGTTGTCTATAGGCGTACCATCTACTACAAATAGTGGTTGGTTATTGCCAGAAACTGAACTTGCTCCTCTAATCAGGATGCGTGAAGACCCTCCTATATTTCCTGAAGAGCCAGCAATCTGTACACCGGCTACTCTCCCCTGAAGAGAGTTTACAATATTCGTTTCCCGGGCTTCATCCAGGCCCTGAGTGCTTATTTCCTGCACAGAGTAGCCCAGCGAGCGTTCCTCTCTTTGTATGCCCAGGGCTGTTACGACCACCTCAGAAAGCTGTTTAGCGTCGGTAAGCAGTTTTACATCTATATTAGATTGCTTGCCAATAGGTACCTCTTTACTGATGTACCCGATAAAAGAGAAAACCAATAGGCTGGCTTCGTCGCTAACACTGAGGCTATATTTTCCTTCAATATCAGTGACTGTTCCTGAAGAAGTACCTTTTACAATTACGTTAACCCCAGGTAGAGGCTCTCCTTCTTCACCAGACACCGATCCGCTGACGGTGTGTTGTGCTAATGCATAAGTTTGTACAAAAAGAAGGCTAATCGTGTAGAACCAGGGGCTTTTGCTCCTCCATAGTAGGTAGTAAAGCTTTTTTTTCATTAGGTTTGCATTTAAGTTGACTTGAAACAATTTGTCCCTGTCACCTATGTTTTAGCATAGATGTGTTGACGCACGCGCAGGGAAAAGCTCAACCAGAGCCAGGAACGGTACCAGCGTTTCTGGCTTTTATTTTGATTTTTGGGCTAATGAAAATCAGACGTGAATAAATAGCTTGCTAAACTGTAAGCAGTACAACACAAGCCTCTATAGCAGATGATTTTGAGAGTATTAAGTTTAAAGAAATAATATGCTGTTAAGTATCTGTTGACTTAAACAATATTAGGTAGTAATAATTTAAAATCAAATAAAATTTTGAAAATGATAAATTTTATAAAACTAATTATCAAAAAAATAAATAAAGATGATTTTTTGTTTTGTGTAGCTTAAAACAAGCTTTGATTTACTGAATTTATTGTCATTTTTTGATTACAACACTTCTTCTATAGTTCAGCTGTTGGTATTTGCCGGAAAGGAGATTAAATTAATATAGCCTGTTAGATAGGCAATGTTGACCAGCTTCCTAAATATTTATCTACTTTTAATGGCTTACCTATGTTAACAATCAGACGCATTCCTTTAAGCTTACTGATGGCTGGACTATGCCCCCTCTTGGTAGCTTTGATTTTTGTGACCTTGCGCCCTCTTGCACCAGCTACCGTACAAAATACAGAAGAAGTACAGGCTACGCTTATCCGGATCTCAGAAGGAACATCACATGATCTTTTAATTGAGCTGAAAGATGACCCTAACCACTATTACATCAACAGGGGCTTGGAGCAGGGCTTACATTTGCAGGAGCTAAAAAATGAGCTGGAAGGTAAAGAGATTAGACTTCGCTACATTAAACACTGGTCGCTGCTTAACCCTGTGGGAAGGGCACGCCCGCTGGCTCAATTAAGTGCTGATGGTAAAGCTATTTTTAACGCTATGGTAGACTAAACTACTAGCTTTGCAAAAAAGTCTGTATTATCCCACTTTATGAGCAAGCCAAGACCTTCGGTACAAATCATATTACAACAGCTGGAAGCAGAACGCAAACCAGAGTACCTGGAGCATATGCAGCATTTTGGTATACAGGGAGAAAATATGCTCGGCATCCGTATGCCCGTACTAAGGGCTATGGCTAAAACTTATGCCAAAGACCACAAAGTAGCACTGGAACTATGGAAACACGATATACATGAAGCAAAACTCATGGCTATCTTGATGGATGAGGCCAAGAAAGTAAATGAGGCACAAATGGAAAACTGGGCGCAGGATTTTAACTCCTGGGATGTATGTGATCAGGCTTGCAATAATCTGTTTTGTAAAACCAGGTATGCTTACGATAAAGCTTTTGCCTGGAGTAAACGGGAGGAGGAGTATGTAAAAAGAGCAGGCTTTGTTTTAATGGCAACTTTGGCTATTCATGACAAAAAAGGAGAAGATAGTAAGCTGGAAGCTTTTCTTCCATACATAGAGGCAGAAGCAACGGATGAGCGTAACTTTGTAAAAAAAGCAGTAAACTGGGCGCTGCGGCAAATTGGAAAAAGAAGCGCTTACCTGCATACAAGAGCATTACCACTGGCAGAAGCTCTCTCTCATCATGAGTCGCCCTCAGCTCGCTGGATAGGTAGCGATGCCTTGCGCGAGCTGGGCAGCGAAAAAGTATTGAAGCGTCTTGCTTAAAGCTTTTTTATTAAGCAGCCGCTGGCATTGTTATTTTTTGAAAAAGGCAGTAAATTAATGTAGGTAGCTTAAGGACTTTGTAATATTCTTTAAGCTCACATTTATGGATTTGCTCAGGATTTTTGGCCTAAACTACGAGCGTTATGAGATATACTACTACACTATTTATATCCGCCTCTTTCTTCTTATTGTTTATCTGCCATTTTGGTCTGAGTCAGAGGCTTAGAGTCTCCGAGAACCAGCGCTACTTACAGCATCATGATGGTACCCCCTTCTTTTGGCTGGGAGACACGGCCTGGGAACTTTTTCATCGCCTGGATAGGGAAGAAGCTGACATGTATTTGAAAAACCGGGCCGACAAACGCTTTACCGTAATACAGGCAGTGGTGCTGGCAGAACTGGACGGGCTCAACACGCCAAACCCTTATGGCGAAACCCCTCTACTAAACAATGACCCTACCCAACCTAATGAAGCTTATTTTAAACACGTAGATTATATTGTAGATAAAGCAGAAAGCCTCGGCTTATATGTAGGTATGCTCCCTAGCTGGGGAGATAAATTTAACAAACGCTGGGGAGTAGGGCCCGAGGTTTTTACCCCTGAGAATGCTCGTGTGTTCGGAGCGTTTCTGGGAGAGAGATACAAAGACAAACCCATAATCTGGATATTAGGAGGAGACCGTATTCCGGAAGAAAATGATGATTTTGCTATCATCCGAGCTATGGCAGAGGGGCTGAAAGAAGGTGATGGAGGAAATCACCTGATGACCTATCATCCGATGGGAGATCGTAACTCTGCTGAGTTTTTTCATAGAGATGAGTGGTTGGACTTTAATATGTTTCAGTCGGGGCATGGTAGCCGAGACAAGCCCAACTACCAGATGACCCTTGCTAACTATGCACTTAATCCTGTTAAGCCTACTTTGGATGGAGAGCCATGTTACGAAGACCACCCTATCAACTGGAAACCTGAAAAAGGCTGGTTTAACGAAAAAGATATACGCAAAGCAGCATATTGGTCTATGCTTTCCGGTGCTTTAGGTCATACTTATGGCAACCACAATATCTGGCAGATGTGGCAAGAAGGCAGAGAGCCGGTTTCTTCTGCGCGCACTCCCTGGTACGAAGCTTTAGACCATCCGGGGGCTTACCAGATGGGGTACATGCGAGAATTGTTTGAGTCGCGTAGTTTTACAGATTTAGTGCCTGATGCTGATCTGGTAGTAAGTAGTAAAGGTGAAACTAATTTTGTAGCAGCAGCCAGGGGCTCTGATTTTTTGATGGTATATGTGCCGGCGCATGAGTCGGTTGAAGTAAACCCACAAAAGATCAGCGGAAAAAAAATTAATGTCTGGTGGTTTGATCCTCGTACTGGAGATAGCGTAAGCCTCGGCAAGTATAAAAACAATCGTAACTATACTTTTCGGACACCTATTACGGAGCGAGATTGGGTGCTCATTATAGACGATGTTGCTAAAGCCTACAGCACTCCCGGAGATATGCTTTTTGGCATGAACGAATAGTATTCAGACCTCAAAAACATCCTGCTTATTCATCTTTAAGCCTGGCGTAGATCAGCTCGTCTACTGTTTTGCCCTCTTTGGTTGCATTCTTTTTAAGCCGGGCTTCCAGGTGAAAGCCTGCTTTTTCTAACACACGGGCAGAAGCCTGGTTGTAGTCGAAGACACCGGCATAAATGCGGCAGATGTCATGCTCCGGACTTTCAAAAACAAAGTCGGAGATAGCTCGGACAGCTCGGGAGATAATTCCCCGGTTCCAGAAAGGCTCGCCTAGCCAGTAGCCTACTTCTGCACTCCGTTTATATATGTCCTGTTTAAAAACTATACCGATGGCACCGCCCGCCTGCCCATCCACTTCTATGGCCAGGTTAATCATGTAACGATCAACATTAGCCACGCGCACCCAAAGTTCCGCATCTTTAAGGGTGTAAGGATGCGGAAAATGGTCGCGTACGTTAATCCAGATTTTGTGGTTATTAGCGTGTTTAGCTAATGATACTTCATCACCCTCCTGCCAGGGCCGTAGGGTAAAATCATCAAATGTGAGTACAATAGGTTTTGTCATATTTTTGTTAAAATCCACTGAAAGAGGCTTTCCGTATCCTCTTTTTTACAAAGGCCGGTACCTTCGTTCATGGTAGCGGCCGTACCCGAAGCTACTCCAAAGGCTACCACCTCTCGCAGGGCTTTACCCTGAGATAAGCTAAGTACCATACCAGCCACCATACTATCGCCCGCTCCAACGGTACTTTTTTTATGTACTGTGGGTGCGGGCACATAAATCATATCATCATTTGAAATAAGCATGGCCCCCTGTGGCCCCATAGAAACTACCACTACTTCAGCCATTTTATCACTAATAAGTTTTCTGGCCAGTTCTTCCTGCTCCATAGCAGTTACCGAGTCTTTTTTAGAAAGAGAGCCCAGTTCGCCAAGGTTTGGCTTGAGCAGGTACACGCCTTCTTCTGCGGCCAGCTCCAGGGCATCGCCAGAAGTGTCTACAATGTAGCGGGCGTCGTTATTCTTGGCAATTCTGGCCAGGCGTGCCCAAAAGTCTTGAGGTGCCCCTGGCGGCAGGCTACCACTACCAACTACATAATCAGCTTCTTTGCAGAGGTCTTCCATCTCTTTAAGCGTTTGTTGCCACTCCTTCTCGCTTACCTCTGCGCCAGGCATACCAAAGCGGTACTGCTGGTTGTTGCCCTTGTCTACTACAGTAAAATTTTCTCTTGTCCAGTTTTCTATATCTATAATATGCTGCTTAACGCCTTCATCCTGTAATAGCTGCTTCATAATGTCTGCATTAGGACCTCCGGCGAGATAGCTACATACAGACTCTCCTCCCAATTTATGAATAGCACGAGAGACGTTGATTCCGCCCCCGCCTGGCTGGTAAGTAGGGGCTTCACAGCGTAGTTTGCTATCGGGCCTTATACTGTCTACTTTGGAGCTTTTGTCCAGTGCGGGGTTCATGGTGAGTGTTACAATCTTCATAAAAAAATATCAATTTTTAGTTGAAAAAAATCTATTACTTTGAGTGAATGGCTAAGTGAACAAAAAAATGGGGAGTACCCAAACAATTATTCTTTAAGGCTCTTTAATTTAGCATTAAACCTATAGTTATGGAAATTTTTCTTGAAGCAGAAAACTGGATTGCTTTACTCACCCTCACTTTTTTGGAAATAGTGCTGGGGATCGACAACATCATTTTTATCTCTATTGTCACTGGCAAGCTTCCTCTGGAGCAGCAGCCCAAGGCACGTAATCTGGGGCTTACACTAGCGCTGGTTTTTAGAATTGCCTTGCTTTTAGGTATCACCTGGATTATCGGTTTTACCGAACCTTTGTTTAGTGTGTTTGGTCTGGATATCAGTGGTCGCGATCTGATTTTGATTGCCGGGGGCTTGTTTCTACTAGCCAAAAGTACTTCTGAAATTCACCACAAAATAGAAGGACAGGAAGCCTCACAGGTTGATGGTGCCAACAAAAATGTGCAGAGTTTCGCTAAAATCATTACCCAGATAATTTTGCTGGATATGGTCTTTTCGTTCGACTCCATCTTGACAGCAGTAGGCCTTACGCAGCAGGTATTAATTATGATTATTGCTGTAGTAATATCTATAGGTGTGATGATGGTATTTGCGGGTAAGATCAGTGATTTTATAAACAAACATCCCACACTACAGATATTAGCTCTATCTTTTCTTATTCTGATTGGCTTTATGCTGGTGGTAGAGGGTTTCCACTTCCATGTGCCTAAAGGCTATATCTATTTTGCTGTAGCATTCTCCTTACTGGTAGAGGTGCTTAATATGAGGCTAAGAAAAAAGGCTAAGCCTGTACAATTGCATGACCAACAAATGCCTAAAAAAGAAACTGCATAGTAATTAAAATAAGCTTACTAAAGAGAAGGCAGCCCAAGGCTGCCTTTTTTTGTGATATGTTATTATAAATTATTATGCCAATGTATGTGAAATCATTGAAGTGGTTTTGATATTATGTGGCTTAGTGTGTATTTTTTGGCTGTGTCTATAAATAATCAATATTAAACAACTTTAATTTATGAGTAATATATTCTGAATAATAATTACAAAACGATACTCTTGGATTTTGCGAGATGAATAATCTTACTTAGCAATATCCAAATTCAGAATATTATTTCTTATAAAATTGTTTTGCGGAATATTATTCCAATAATATTAAATTTTTATTGCTGTTTACCAGATGGTATTTGCTAATATATAATGTTTATAAAGAGAGTATCATTAGGTAGCTTTTGGTGAAGAGTTTACTTTTTGTTGGGTACTGTTCTGAAAGTGAGTTCTTTACGATGTTTTTATTTAGTTGAGCTACGGGGAGTGTACACAAATATGAAATTTTGCATTCCCGGAAAATAATTCTTAATTCGTTGCCGCTTTTACGATATAACGCATATATCATTTTTTTTACCATGTTTTTAAACCATATCTTATGAAGAAAATCCTCTACTTGTGTACTCTATTGACCTGCCTAAGCTTTGTAAGCACTGTAGGTATGGCTCAATCGCGTACGGTGAATGGTAAAGTGACTTCTCTGGAAACAGGAGAGACTTTGCCGGGTGTGAACATTTTGGTACAGGGGTCTACTACCGGTACAGTAACCGATCTGGATGGTAACTATCGCATTTCTGTGCCTTCAGATGATGCAATTCTTGTATTTTCATTTATTGGTTACCAGGCAGAAGAGGTAGTCGTAAACGGCAGATCTACTGTAAACGTAGCCCTTTCTCCCAGTCTGGAACAACTATCAGAAGTGGTAGTAACTTCTTTTGGTATAGAAAGAGATAAAAAAGCTTTGGGCTATTCTGTGCAGGAGGTGTCGGGAGAAGAAATTACTCGTGCTAAGCAACCTAACGTAGTTAATGCGCTACAGGGACGAGTAGCCGGTGTGCAAATACAAAGCGCTGGTGGTCAGCCTGGCGCGGGGTCCAATATTATAATTCGCGGTATTACCTCGCTTAGCCCCAATGCAGACAATCAACCTCTTTTTGTGGTAGATGGTATTCCTATCAGTAACCAGACGCAGGCAGGTAGTACTTTGCCGAGTGCAGGGTCTAATTCTCCGGGTTCTTCTGAGCAGTATTCATTTTCTAATCGTGCGGTAGATTTAAACCCCGACGACATCGAGAGCATGTCTATTCTTAAAGGGCCTGCGGCAACGGCACTATATGGACTTAGAGCTGCCAACGGAGCAGTAATTATAACTACTAAAAAAGGTAAGGCAGGTGCTACTACAGTAAACGTAACCTCTTCTGTAGGTTTTGATTACCTGAACAAAGCTCCTGAAATACAAAGTCAGTATCGTGAAGGTCGCTACGGAAGGTTGCGTTTTTATGCTAATGGCGACCCGCTCAGGTTTCAGAGCTTTGGCCCTCCTGTAGTAGATGGAACGCCAGTTATTAACAACTTTGAGACCTTCTTCCAGACGGGTTCACGCGTAGATAACTCAGTAAGTGTATCTGGCGGTAGCGAAACATCTACCTTCTTTGTGTCTGCATCTCGCCTGGATCAAAAAGGTATAGTACCCTTCTCTGACTGGGATCGTACCACATTCAAACTATCTGGTACTACTAAAGTAGGAGAGAGACTCAACGTAAACGGAACAGTAAACTATATCAATTCCGGAGGTGCAAGAGCCAGTAGCGGTGATAAGTCTATCTTCAGCTCTCTTACGTACTACTCTCCTACTTTTGATGTTAATGACTACATTAACCCAGATGGTTCTCAAAGAGATTTTTCTGACGGAATTATAGACAATCCCGTATACATTGCCCGTTTCTCCAGCTTAAATGACGACGTAAACCGTATCATTGGTAATGTAGGCTTCAACTACAAATTTACGGACTGGTTGAATCTGGATTATAAAATTGGTAGCGATGTTTATAGCGATTCCCGCGATCGTGTTGGCCCGCCTAATACAGATGTAGGATCGCAGGTGAAAGGATTTATCGTAGAAGAAAAAATTAACTATCGCGAAATAAACTCTAACCTAATTGTTTCTGCTCAAAAAGATTTTACAGAGCGTTTTAGAGGGCAGGTATTATTAGGAAACAACGTTACCGATATTAGCTATAGCAGTCTAAACACACGTGGCGAAGGTTTTGCCCTGAGCAACTTTAACGATTTAAGTAACGCCACCAACCTTTTTAGTACCAAAGATGAGTCTCTCAGAAGAATAGTAGGGGTGTTTGCCAATGTAGAATTAGAATACGATGGTACTTACTTCCTGACAATTACCGGAAGAAATGACTGGTCGTCAACACTACCAGAAGGCAACAATTCATTCTTCTATCCTTCTGTTAACTTAGGTTATGTGTTTACCGAAACATTGGGTCTGGGAGACAATCCCGTATTCAACTACGGTAAGTTGAGACTATCTTATGCTGAAGTTGGTAAAGATGCCAGCGCTTATCAGGTAGGCTCATACTATGAGGTTACGCCTGGCTTCCCTTTCTCAGGTGTTAATGGTTTTCGTCTGGACGATCAGGTAGGCTCACCTAGCCTAAGACCTGAACGTACCAAGTCTTTTGAGATTGGGGCAGATTTACGATTCTTTAACAACCGCCTGGCTATTGATGCTGCTTACTTTGACCAGACTAGTATAGATCAAATTATACCGGTACCAGTGTCAAATGCTACAGGTTATTCTACGTTTGTGACCAATGCGGGAGAGCTTCGTAATAAAGGTATAGAGCTGTTGATTACTGCTACCCCTGTACGTAATAGTAATATTACATGGGAGTCGTCTCTCAACTTTACTTCAATTAACAATGAAGTAATCTCTATGCCTGATGATGTAGATGAGATTATTTTTACTGATGCCTATTATATCCAGAATAAGTTAGTTGAAGGTGGTTCGGCAGGTGACCTTTACGGATTTGATTTTGAGCGTACAGATGATGGCCGTCTTATTATAGACGAAAGTGGTTTCCCTACGGTTAATACTACAGAATATGTGAAAGTAGGAAATGCCCTGCCTGATTTTACCAGTGGCTTAACCAATACCATTACTTATAAAGGTTTGAGCTTGTCGTTTCTATTAGAGTGGAGACAAGGAGGAGACGTATTTGATGTAGGACTCAGAAACTCTATACGTAATGGTGTGCTGGAAGAGACCTCTTTGCGTTATGAGCAGGTAGTGTTTAATGGTGTTCGTAATGAAGGTACTGCCGAAAACCCTCAGTATGTAGAGAATGACATTCCGGTAGAAATTGATGGCGAGTCGCTATACCGTAGCTTTGGTAGATACAATAGCGCCGCTGAAGTAGTTTTGCAGGATGCTTCCTGGTTCAGACTGCGTAATGCAAGCCTGTCTTACGCGCTGCCTACTGCTCTCTTAGAGAACTCTCCTTTTAACAAGGTAAACTTTACGCTTACTGGTAACAACCTTCTATTATCTACTCCTTTTAGAGGTTATGATCCTGAAGGTAGCCAGTTTGGTTCAGGTAGCAATAGCTATGGATTTACAGGACTGGGAGTGCCACAGACCAGAAGTTATACTTTTACTGTGAACTTAAATTTTTAAACTGATCTGATAATGAATAAAATAACTATATATCTGAGTATGGTCTGCCTGACGGTTATGCTCTTCTCTTGTGAAGACTACCTGGGAGGCGATACCAATGTAGACCCTAATAAGGTAAGTGAAGTATCATTGTCGGCACTATTGCCTACCGCCATTGAAGCAACCAGCGAGAGCCATTACAATCTTGCGTATGAAGGTTCTCAGGTAGCTCAGCAGATGGCAAGTTACTTTTCTTCCGGCGCTGATATACATGAAGAGTTTCGTGTATCTACCGGGTGGAGTGCTTTATACCTACGCGCCATGACTAATGCTAAGGAAATGGAGCGACTGGCCGTTGAGCAGGAAGCTCCTCACTATGCCGGAATTGCCAAAGTAATTCAGGCTCTCAACCTTGGTGTAGCCACCGACTATTGGGAAAATGTACCCTATACCGAAGCATTTCAGGGGGCAGAGGAGCTTACTCCAGACTACGACCAGCAACAGCTAATTTATGAGGATATTATTCCTAACCTATTAGATGAAGCTATAGATGACCTGAGCGCAGAGGAGTCCGCTTCTACACCCGGAGTGGATGATCTGGTTTATGGAGGTAATCTGGAACAGTGGATTAAAACAGCTAATGTTTTAAAAGCACGCTATGCCATTCACTTAACAAACAAAGGCGCGTCAGCGGCCGCTAACAATGCAATTAGTGCTCTCGAGCAGCTAGCTTACAATGCCAATGATGATGATTTTGAACTCATCTATGATGAGCGTAACCTCAACCCCTGGCATGCCAGAATTGGTCTAGCTATAAATACTGGTAACTTTTTTATTACTCATTCTGATCAGCTGATTAGCTCTATGAATGGCGAACTTTATAATGTGTTTGACCCTCGCCTGCCACTGATGGCCGATAAAGGAGAAAACGAAGAGTATGATGGTATGGAGAATGGCTCAGGAGTGGGAAGTACTGTAGATTTAACTACCAATACCTGGTATGCTACAGAAACTAACCCACTAATGATGGTTACCTATGCCGAAAGCAAATTTATTGAGGCTGAGGCAAGGTTTCTGGCAAATGGTGGAAGCGCAACTTCCGTAGGTACAAGCCAGGAAGCTTACGATGCTTACCTGCAAGGAATTACCGCCCATATGGATAAGCTTGGTGTAAGTGAGGAGGAGAAGCAGGCATACCTGACAAACCCTAACGTAGGGGTAGGGGCTGCTAATTTAACGCTTTCACTTATCCTGAAGGAGAAATGGATTGCTCTCTTCTTAAATCCTGAAGCTTGGGTAGATCTGCGCAGATACGACTATAGTAATGAGCTTTACAAAGGCTTGGAGTTACCGGAAAATCATAATCCACAGCTCAATAATGAGTTTATTCAAAGAGCTTCTTATCCTTTTGATGAGATCAGCAGAAACACTGCAGTGGTAGAAGCTAACCAGAAAGGCCTGGCAGAGAAAATGTGGAGAGATCAGTAATTATTACAAAAAACAGTAGATCAATGAAGAAAATATCATTTCAATATTTCACGCTGGTGTTATTTCTGGCTACGCTTTTCCTGTCTTCCTGCTACGAAGAAGACCCCTGGCTGGAAGATAATATTACCAGTACAGGAGAGAAGTTTCCCGTTATTTATATGAATGAGTTTGAATCTGGAACTTATAGTTCTGGAGATGTCGTAGAAGTAGTGCTGGAGTTTTTCTCAGAAGGCGAATTAGATAAAATAGTACTTTATGAGACCATTGGCGATAGCGAAAAGAGAAAGGTTTCTGAGTCAGCCTATGTACCAGCTTTTTCTGAAAGAAAAGCTTTGGATACACTCGCACTAAGTTACACAGTACCGATGGTGGCAGATACTGTTGACATTGTACTCTCTGCGGAAGCTATAAACACAAATGGCTTAACTAAAGAGAGCTCTCAGGAGTTTGAAGCTATACCATAGCCTTTAGTGTATGTATATTGTGCCTCCTGTAAAATTTTACAGGAGGCTTTTTTGTATAATACCATGTCTGATCAATCTACTACATGTAATTTTTAGTAGATTCTATGCCCTTTTTAGCCTTCTGGTAGCTTGAGAGTAGTAATAAAGCCATGCTTATTTGGTATATTGATTTTTACATTTTTGCACTCAGCTTATTATTTACGTTGCACTTATCATGTTTGGATTTTTTAAGAAAAAGAAAAAAAGTACGCACCAGCCAGTCCTTGCCGATCTGAACAATCAGCCATTGCAGGAGGGTGATATAGTAGAATCCATGCGTTATGATTTGGGGCAGTGTGAAATTATAATGGGAGAAAAAGGACTCACCTATAAATCTATAGCAACTGGCAGACTGGTAAGTTGGCATCTGATGGTTGATGCGGCTACCGATTTGCAGAAAGTGAAGAAAATTACTCAATGAAAATATAAGAAATCATTGAGTAAATAGTCATGTTATAATGAATTTAATACCTGTGTAATATTTTAAAGGATTAGACCGAACACTTTGTCGGATTATGGGTATATTGGATATATTAATGTCATAAAAATATGCTTATAACTTTTGCTGTTTTTGCAACTTTGTTAGTAATCAGTCTCGCAATTTTCTTTGTTGAAACTTTGGAGCATCAACGACTTTTGAAGCAGCGAAACTTTACTAATCCAGGCTCAGCCTTAAATGCCGAGCTACAGCCGGTAATGATAACAACTATCAGAGGAGGAGAAATGTACGAATCATATTACTATATGCCTGAGCATAAGTTGGATGCTGCTCAGCACTTTACTGTTGAAGTAGAAGATTCACTCTTTAAAAATCTGGTACTAAGAGCACAGCTATTTGTGAACTAGAAAGGTCATAATACGTTTTGTGAAATACATTGAAAGCAGCTGATAGCTGCTTTTTTTATGTGAAAATGCTAGTGCAGGGCTGCTCTTAATGGTAAATTTCTAACGATTTCCGCTTCTGCATTTACAAGCTCTTCAATACGCTGATCTACTTCTGCTTTGTCAAAATAACGCAGAGCCATATGTACGAAAATATGGCTATGTTTAGCTTCTGAAGCCCATAGTAGTTTATAAAATCTTTTTATACTTTCTTCTCCCTGAGCTTCACTTACCATTTTAAACCTTTCACAACCTCTACTTTCTATAATAGATGCAAGTAGTAGCCTGTCACGAAAGCGGGTAAGTGGTGTACCCCCGTGGCTAAGAGCCATTAAATCTTTAATGTATGGGTCGGGAGCCATTTCCTTTGCCAGACTCACACTTCTTTCCTGCATAAACTCATAAACCTGCTGAAAATGCTCAAGCTCTTCTATACCGGTAGCAATCAGTTCTGGAATAATTTCATGACGTTCAGGATACTTGGCTACAAAGCTCATTGCCATAGCAGAAGCTTTTCTTTCGCAGTCAGCATGATCTTGCAAAAAGCTATCAAAATCACTCATTACTGTATCTAACCATTCCTGGCTGGAGTTTTCTGTAAGTTCTATTTTGTATTGCATATTTGTTTCTTTATTAAAAATCAAAACGGCCATGAACAGGCTCACTGCGAAAATATTAATTTTGGCGCATTATGCATGCAAAAACACTATCCTCTATAGCTACTCAATATTTTAAGCGCTTTGGCTTTAGCAGTCAATACATTAATACTCCTCCTGCTGAAAACCTCAAAGTTGTTATAGTAATTCCTTGTTATAACGAACCTTATCTAACCACTACTCTAAATTCGTTATCTGCATGCGAACCTCCATCTCACCCTGTAGAAGTTATTGTGGTGATTAATAGTGGCGAGCAAGATACCTCCGATGTGCTGGCGCAAAATAGGAAGTCTTATACAGAAGCTGAAGAATGGAAAAGAAGCAATAAACATGATTGGCTCAAACTGTATGTGTTGGAGGCAAATAAATTACCTAGAAAACACGCAGGGGTAGGCCTTGCCCGAAAAATTGGGATGGATGAAGCCCTAAGACGTTTTGCCAAAATAAATTATCCGGGAATGATTGCCTGCCTGGATGCTGATTGTACTGTAAATCCTGCTTATCTCAAAACTCTGGAGACAGTGCAACTTGAGCGACAGCCTCAGTCTTGTAGCATATATTTTGAGCATATGGTTGATGATGATAATACTGCTGAATTGGGAGAGGGCATACTATATTATGAGCTTTTTTTAAGATACTACGTCAATGGGTTAGCATACAGCGGATTCCCTTTTGCTATGCATACGATTGGCTCAAGTATGGGAGTGAGGGCAGATACGTATGCCTTAAGCGGAGGAATGAATAGACGAAAGGCCGGTGAAGACTTTTATTTTCTTCATAAAATTGTACCTCTGGGAGGGTTTTACAATATAGCAGAGACTACGGTTTATCCATCGTATCGTACCTCAGACAGGGTTCCTTTTGGAACAGGAAAAGCCCAGCAGGAATGGTTAAAAAACAGAGAAAATAGGATGCAATCTTATCATGTTCAAACCTTTGACGATTTAAAAGGATTTTTGAGCGTCGTTCCTGTGTTATATGAAAAAACGCTTAGCCAGAGAGAATTAGAAAAGCTTAAGCTACCTGTATCGGTCTATGAATTTTTATTAGCTCAGGGTTTTTTGGCCAAAATGGAAGAGATAAAGACAAATTCTACCCATTATCGTACCTTTAATAAGCGTTTTTTTTCGTGGTTTGACGGCTTTAAAGCATTAAAATTTGTACATTACTGTAGAGATGTTTACTATGAACAGCAACCATTGACCATCGCCAGTAATCAGATGCTCAATAAGTTAGGCCTAAACTGTACTTCGGAAGTTAAGGATCTTCTATTCGCTTACCGGAGTTTAGACAAAAAAAGAAAAGCAATAATTTAATGAAGACTTAATTCTGTTGCTAAAAACATTGATTAACTTTCTGCCAAGAAAGTACTTTTAAAAAATTGTGGGTATGTCCGTTCGTAGCATTAACGTAGTCATTAAGCCTCGCCACTTTTTTCCCTGGGTAAAGCAAAAAATTCAGGTTGACGGGCAAGATACGTTCAATGTAAAACGCTCTTACAGCCCTTTATACAGTTATACCCAAATAGAGCAGGCAGACATACACAGTTCCGTAGTTAAAATAGAGCGTTCGTTGCTCAAGCGCTCTGTTTGCCAGGTAAGTACTCCTGGGAGAACTTATAAAGTTCGTAAAATTTCTTACTGGCAATGGGAGTGTCGTTGTGATAACGAAACTATTATGGTAAACAGGCTGGGAGGTATTAAATGTGTATTATCTAAAGAAGGTAGGCAGCAAGCCATTATGTCCTTAGGCAGCAATATGCCTTTTGTCAAAGACAAAAATACCTACATACGCGTAAATTGTGATGAGTACCTACATATTGCCATGGCCGCAGCCTTGGTAATTAATGGTTTTGGTATTAATGCCAGTCCTCTGATGCTTAACAACAGTAATGAGCTTAGTCCTATGCGTACTGTTGAAATTGCATAAAACCGCTAGTTGGAATATCATTCAGAAGTTTAATTTTCTCTAGGGAAATCTTATTATCCCGATCACACTTAAAACTTACAAATACCTTCCTCCGTTTAAAGATTACATTTACATGTATATGGAAGAACTTTTTTACCTGGCAGAAGACTTAGGTCTGGAAAAAGGAAAAGACTTTGATTCTAAAGTAGAGCACCATTCTGCGACTTTTACATTTACAGAAAAACAAAAAGGTGGTCTGCTGAGAGATGAGTTTATGAGGCGTTATGCTGAAGGGCTCCTTAATATAGACTATATAACCAACCTAAAAAAGTCAGCAATTAGCGATAAGTTTTCGTTTAAAATCACTATACGTTAAGCCATTTTTAGCACATAAAGTACGTATACTATTGATACTCTATAGGTTACTACCTATTCAATTTCTTCTCCCACCTTACATAATGGAAATTCTAGCGTACAAATTGCAGGTCTTAAGCTACAAAAGCTTAGAATTATGGGTATCGCAGAATTTAAGACATTGTCACGCTACGAGCAGGTAAACTTTTTACAACACAGAGGTGTATTTCTTACCGTGCAAAAAACACGTCATTATATTCTTAAACTATATTCACTGGATAGGTTTTTTGTAGAACTACTCTATGATACCAGCCTGGGTACAGTTGATATTAATGTACTTAAAGGTACTAGCAAGCTGGATTATTATCTGGAAGAGATCAAGGTATAAAAACTGAGGCCGCTCAAAATTTACTTGAAACGGCCTCTAGCAAGATTTTCTGCTACCAATCTATAACTGGCTTTTCTGTAAAGCAATTAACTGATAAACACAGATGAAGCACTTATAAATTAATAGAATGGCAGGGTTTAATTTTGGAAGTTGGTTAGTTTGATGACTGACAGTATTGATACATTAACTATTTTTTGTTGGCAAGCCAAACAGCAATAATTGCTAATACCAATATGCCTCCGAAGATCAGGAGTAATGTGGTGTTATCCATGCTTATTAGTTTAGTTTCTTAGTTTTACAGATTTTCTGCGGTCAAATTAAGTAAATTATTTCAAATACATAAAGCCAGCAGGCTAAACTTCGGCTCTCCCCTGTATTGGATTTGCTATATTCTTTATGTTCACTTCTTTAAAGAAGAGTCTCTAACAATGACTTTGGGAGTAAGTACAGTCTTTTGGCTAACAACTTTCTTGTTGTCATCCAGTTGGTCAAAAAAGAGCTCAGCAGTAATAGTACCCATGGTAATGCTTAGCTGGTCTACAGTAGTGAGTGTAGGGTCTGTAAATGAAGTAAAGGGTTCGTTACTGAAACCAGCTAAAGCTACTTCATGAGGTATTTTGATATTTCTTTCCTTAAGAATTTGCATAGCCCCCATCGCTCCATAGTCACTGGCAGAAAAAACAGCATCTGGTTTATCTTTCAGTTCAAGCAATTGTTCCATCCCTTTTCTTCCATCTTCTAGCTGAAGGTCTCCGGTGATAACCAAGTTTTCGTCATAGGGTAGACCATAATCCGCCAGAGCCGCTTTATATCCTCTTAACCTTTCTATATATATACTTACTTTTTTAGGACTGGTAAAATGTGCAATACGTCTGCAACCTTGCTCTACCAGGTGCTCCACTACTTTATAAGCTCCTAAGTAATCGTCTATCATAACTTGGCTTACATCTACAGCGTCGGTTACCCGGTCAAAAAGTATAAGTGGAATGTCTCGTTCTTTTACGCGTCTGAAGTGACTAAAATCTTCTGTGTTTTTACCGATAGAAGCAATAATACCATCCACCCTGGCACTCACCAGCACATTGATATTTTGCACTTCCTTTTCATAATTATCATAAGACTGACAGATAATTACTTTATAGTTTAATTTGTTAGTCACCTCCTCTATGCCTCGTACTACAGAAGCAAAAAAGCTACGGTCGGCAGTGGGGACCATTACTCCTATCAGGTTACTTTTACCATTACGGAGAGCGGCAGCTATGTTATTAGGATGATAATTTAACTGCTTAGCTGCCTCCAATACGGCTTTACGAGTATTGTCGCTAATTCTGGGCTTGTTGTTAAGAGCTCTGGATACTGTAGAAGCAGTAATGTTGAGCATCTTGGCAATATCATGAATGGTTGTTTTTGTGTTTTTTGCCATGGTAGATTAGGAAAAGCAGTCTAAAATAAGGAATAATTTTTAACAATACCTTCTATCGTAGCTAATAGCTATGCATAGTGGCTTATATCGTCTGCCTTGGAAGAGTAATAGTAAGAGTATAAAGTAGAGGTATACAAATTTGAGGAGTAAACTCTTTTATCAGGAGTATTCATACTTATTGCAAATCCTTAATCTGTATCAAGAGCAAATATGCTTGTTAATGATTTGTATCTCGGTAAAGTTTAAAGTATACTCAAAAAGAGAAGCGTTTTGAGTATAATGTACTACTTTGTACAGCGGTTTATATGGTAAAGCTAGTTGGCTTCCCTTTCACTATGTAGGTAAATGCTATTTATCTACACTTCTTTTTTCTTCTATTTCTACCAGTCCTTCGCTAAAGAATGCTAAAGCTTACTCAGGCAAGTATCAGAATCACAATATGATATAGTATATATATATTGTAACTATTTTTATGATTCTAATAATTTTCTGCTTGCATGAGACCACTCATCTATTTGATGTTTTTCTTATTGAGCCTTGCCCATCTCTCGTACAGCCAGTATACAAACATCAGGTTTGAGCAGGTAAAAGCTGATCAGGAGATTGCCAGCAATGTTACCTGTATCCTTCAGGATAGCCGTGGTTTTTTGTGGTTTGGAACACGCGATGGACTCAACAAGTATGATGGCTATGAGCTAAAGATTTATACACATGATCAAGAGGATAGTAGCAGCATCGCTCATAGTATGGTAATGGATCTTGCTGAAGACAAGGAAGGGAATTTATGGATAGCAACCTGGGGAGGAGGTCTTTCAAAATATGATAGAAATAAAGATGTATTCCATAATTATCCACTAAAGGTACCAGGCTCATCAAACTATGTTGAATTGATAAGAAGAATCAGTTTAGATGATGACAAAATATGGGTAGCCTCCAGAATGCATGGTCTTTTTCTCTTCGATATTAAGACAGAACAATTCAGACACTTTGCGCATGACCCTTCTGATAAAAGTAGCTTGAGTAGCGATTTTGTTACCGAAGTTCTGCTCGATAGCGATCAAAACTTATGGGTAGGTACTTACGATAGTGGGCTTAGCCTTTACAAGCCTTCTACCGACAGCTTCCAGCACTTTACTCATGATAAAAATGATGAAAATACGCTGAGTCATAATCTGGTTTCGGCACTTTTTGAAGATAGTAAAGGTAGGGTATGGGTAGGTACCGAAGGAGGAGGTTTAAGTTTGTACAACAAGCAGTCTCAAAATTTTCGTCATTTCCGTTATGCATACAACTCTTCAAATAGTATCTCTAGTGATGTGGTTTTATGCATGGAAGAGGATGAAGATGGCCTGCTATGGATAGGTACCGAGAATGGAGGGGTAAGTATTCTAAACCCTCAAACGGAAAAATTTATCAACTATGTAGAAGATGGTAGAGCTAACTCTAGTGTAGAAAATAACTCTATTTATGATATTCATAGCGATGACAAAGGCAATATCTGGATAGGTACATTTAGCAAAGGACTTTACATCGTAAACGTAGATTACAAACAGTTTACTCACTATAAGCGAAATGTATCTTCATCCAGCCTAAGCAACAATAATGTACTTTGTATTTACGAAGACAGTAAAGAAAATTTATGGGTAGGTACCGATGGAGGAGGGTTAAACCTTTTTGACAGACAGACTGGTAATTTCAGACACTTTAAGCACGAAGCTGGCAATTACAATAGTATTGCTGGAAATCACGTACTGAAGGTACAGGAGGATCATAAAGGTGAACTTTGGATAGGTACCTGGGGTAGTGGAGTCAGTGTATACAACCCCCTAACCAATACTTTCAGGCACTTCAAGCATTCGGAGGAAGATTCAACTACAATCAGTAGTAATAATGTATGGAGTGTGTACGAAGACGCTAAACACAACATCTGGCTCGCTACCTATAGTGAGGGGCTAAACCTGTACAATCGTGAGTATGATACTTTCACCCACTTTAAGCATAACAAAGCCGACACCAGTACTATTAGTAGCAATACGGTAAATGCAGTATATGAAGACAGCAAAGGAAATTTATGGGTAGGCACCAGAGGCGGTGGGCTTAACCTTATGAATACAACAAACCACAAGTTTACGCGATATACCCATCTTGAAAAAACTAATAGTATTTCTAACAACAACACCAGCTGCATCTATGAAGACAGCCGGGGATTACTCTGGATAGGTACTGAAGAAGGACTTAACTGCTTTAATACTGATACGAAGGAGTTTACAAATATTTACCAGAAAGATGGGCTGCCACATAATTTTATCTATGGAATACTTGAAGATGAACATGCAAATTTATGGATAAGTACGAAAAAAGGTCTTTGTAGGTACAACCCTCAAAAGCACACTTTTAAAAATTATACAGTAGCAGATGGCTTGCAGGCCGATGAGTTTAGAGAAGCCTACTACAAAAGCCGCTCAGGTATGATGTATTTTGGGGGAATTAATGGCTTTAATGAGTTTCACCCAGATAGCATACAGGAGAAAGTTTATACTCCACCCCTAGTAATTACCAGATTTAAAGTTTTCAACAAAGAAGTAGAGATAGCGGCAAATGAAGAAGAAGATGCTATACTCTACAAGCATATCTCAGAAACAAATGAAATTCAGCTGGGCTACGAGCATTCGGTCTTTACCATTGACTATGCTTCACTCAACTATACGCTACCTGTAAAAAAGCAGTATGCTTACCAACTGCAAGGTTTTGATGCGGACTGGAATTATGTAGGCACCAAACATAGCAGCACATATACCAATCTTGATCCTGGCACCTACATATTCAAAGTAAAAGGTTTAGATAATCAGGGAAACTGGTCTGAGCAGTCAGCCTCTCTTAAAATTAGTATTGCTCCACCTTTCTGGCAGACCTGGTGGTTTAAGGTTGCGCTCTCCATATTAATTGTTGGCGGGTTTATGTCGTGTTTTCACATTCGGATGCGCGTAATCCACAAACAAAAGCTAATACTAGAAAAGCAGGTAAAGAAGCGCACCAAGCAGCTTGAGAAGCTTACGACTAACGAGCGAAAAGCCAGACTGGAAGCAGAAAAAGCAAAGGTAGAAGCTCAAAAAGCTAACCGCGCCAAAAGTGTATTTCTGGCTACTATGAGCCATGAGATACGAACCCCTATGAATGGCGTCATGGGTATGGCCTCTTTGCTGGAAGAGACCCCTCTTACGCAGGAGCAAATGGAGTATGCTGCTATGATCAGGAGCAGCAGTGAAACTCTGCTGGCAGTCATAAACGATATACTGGATCTTTCAAAAATAGAATCAGGCAGAATGGAATTAGATGCTCATGATTTCAATTTGAGAAATTGCCTAGAGGAGGTGATGGAGTTATTCCCGGTTAAAGTTGCAGAAAACGACTTGGACTTGATTTTGCAAATAGATAGTAAAATACCTGCTCTGGTTAACGGAGATGCATTACGTCTACGACACATTTTGATAAACCTGGTCGGTAATGCAATCAAGTTTACAGATAAGGGGGAAGTCTTTGTAGATGTTAGGTTGCTCCATGCTCATGAAGAGCATCTTGAGCTGGAGTTTGAAGTCAGAGATAGTGGTATCGGTATCCCTCAGGATAAGATAGAAAAGCTTTTTAAGGCATTTTATCAAGCCGACTCTTCTACTACCCGTCGCTACGGAGGCTCTGGATTAGGCCTGGTGATCTGTAAAAATCTGGTCAACCTGATGGATGGAGACATTGGTGTAAAAAGTAAGGAAGGAGAAGGATCTGCCTTCATTTTCAACATTAAACTAAAGAAAGGCCAGAGTGCCAACGAGAATTTAAAAACTAGGGAGGGAGAACGTATGCAAGGTAAAAGAGTATTGATTGCAGATGACAATACTAGTACAAGACAGGTACTAATGGAGCAATTAAAAGAATGGAAAATGCTTCCTGCTACGGTAAGTTCAGTGGAGCAGCTTATGACTGTCATCTCAAATGAAGAAGAGTATGATATGCTGCTGCTGGATGCAGGCATGGCCGGTATGGTAAAAATGGAAGTGATTGAGTTTCTTAAAGACTATGCAGACCGGGTACCGATTGTACTGATGGATGTAGCAGGCGATAAGCTCAGTTACGACAAAAGTTATGCGTCGGTGGTGTATAAACCTATTCGCCAACAGACTTTATATGAGCATATCATAAGCGTGTTTCAGGCTGAAAAATTGCCTGAGCGTAAGACAAAATCGCAAAGTGGTAGTTTAGGACAACAGTACCCATTGCACATTCTAGTTGCTGAAGATAACCTTATCAATCAACGACTGGCGATCAGAATTTTAGAGAAATTGGGATATCATCCGGACCTTGTTGAAAATGGGGCAGAAGCTGTAGAAAAAGCCGCGCAGCAGGAGTATGACATCATCTTTATGGATGTGCAGATGCCACAAATGGACGGGCTGGAAGCTACGCGAGAGATAAGAAAGCGGCTTAACCACCAACCAATTATCATAGCTCTTACCGCCAATGCCATGCAGGAAGACAAAGAGGCATGTCTTAATGCACAAATGAATGACTATTTGCAAAAGCCTTTTAAATTGGATGAACTCGTTAATATGCTAAAATTGTGGGCATCCAAAATTAAAAATGAGCAAAACTCATAAACAACTACACGTCCTCTAGCCTAACCTCACTTTTTCAAATATTTGCTTAAAAGTTGACTTACTGCCTCATCTCCTTTAACTGCATGCGGGGGCCAGTTAAGGTTGCTATCAAATACCAACATGCTCTGATGAGGTTCAATAGTGAGAAAGTCTTCACTAATCTCTCCATCAGCATTTAAAACTTTGTTTAGGTTTAGCTTAAGATGTCTGGCAAAAAAACGGTAAGCAGCCTTCCTTTTGTTGATTCCGTAATCATGCCCTTCGTTTTCTAAATGCACATATTCCACCAAATCACTTTTGTTGTATAGGCTGTAAATATTCTGAATGTATGGAAACTCAACTTCAGGTGTATTGCTGGTCCAGTCCTTGCCATCAGATATAAGAAGCATAGGGCGAGGAGCTGCTAAGGCTGCGATTTCTACATTATTAGATTCGTGAGAATGGCTCTGATGAATAGGTAAACCGCTCTCGCACACACAGCCTCCAAAGAAATGAGCTGATACCATTACTGTAGGTACCGAAACATCTACTCTATCATCCAAAGCACTTAGTAAAAAGGTTTGTGTGCCTCCTCCCGAAGCCCCGGTAACTCCAATATGGTTAGTATCAACCTCTACCAGACTGTACAAAAAGTCTAGCGCTCTGATACTATTGATAGTCTGTAGCACAAGCGCCTGTGGATGTTTATGAGAGCTTTGCTGGGCCTCTCCGTAGCCAATCATGTCATAAGCAAAAACTATGGCTCCCATGCGTGCCAGGCTGGCACAACGGGCCTGCATATCTTTACGGGTGCGGGCACTAGCTCCCTCTTCCTGAAAATGACCGTGCGGGGATATAATTGCTGGATAAGATTTTTCTTTTTGTAAAGGGCGGTAGATATTACCAGTTACAAAAAAGCCGGGAAGGCTTTCAAAAGCTACATTTTCTACGGTGTACCCGTCGTACTCTCTTCTTTCACGAATAATAGGTTTTAGCTCGGTTCTCTCAAAGTCAGGAGAAAGCTGAAGTCCGTTCCAAATACCCTCTCTGATAAGCTGAGCTCTTTTCTCCCAACTCGCTTTATCATGATACGTATTTGCGTAGGTTTGTAACACTTTAGCCCCTTCATCTTCAGTAAAGAAGTGACCCTGACGAAGTAGTTGCTGTTCCATCTCTTGTGCACATAACTGAAAAGTGAAGGGTGTAAGTAGGCTAAGGAGCAGTAAAGTCGTGTTTTTCATGTACTTAATATACATAAAAAATTTAGCCGGAACTGTTGGCGAGCATGATACCTTTAAAAAGAAAGGTGCTACTTTATACTTTTAAATGAAGTTTAAGTAGCACCCAAAGTTAAATGTCCTGTTTACTTAGCGTACAGAGAATCGGTATTCTGTGGTGCTGTTATAAGTCTCTCCGGGAGCTAACTCAACCGATGGAAAATTTGGCTGGTTGGGTGAGTCAGGGTAATGCTCAGTCTCCAGGCAGAAGGCTGTTCTTTGCCCATAAGCAATACCATTTTTGCCCTTAATGCTCCCATTCAGAAAATTACCAGTATAAAATTGTACGCCGGGCTCTGTAGTGTAAACTTCCATTACACGGCCAGACTGCGGTTCATATACACGCGCTGCTAGCCCCATCCCCTCTTTGTTAAGTACCCAACAGTGGTCATAGCCTTTTCCTCGTACTACCTGCTCATGTTCACTACCAATATGTTGTCCAATGGTTTTAGGTTCAGAAAAATCAAAAGGTGTATCCTTTACAGGGGCTTGCTCTCCGGTGGGTATAAGTGTTTCGTCTACTGGCACATATTGCTCAGCATTGATCATTACCTCATGGTTGAGTACTTTTTGAGTAGGGTCTCCGCTTAAGTTAAAATAGGAGTGGTTAGTAAGGTTGACTATCGTTTTTTTGTCGGTAGTAGCCTCATAAGCAATCCTTAGAGTGTTGTCCTTTGTCAGGGTATAAGTTACTTTAGTTTCCAGCTTGCCCGGATACCCCTCTTCACCATCCGGACTGGTGTAGCTAAGTATAAGCTGCTGCCCCTCTTCGGTGTTTTGCGTTACAGCATTCCATACTACTTTATCAAAACCCTTTAACCCTCCATGCAGGTGGTTTCCCATATTATTAGTGGCAAGCTCATAAGATGTGCCATCCAGGCTAAACTGTCCCTTAGCTATGCGATTACCATAGCGGCCAATCAGAGCTCCAAAGTATGGGTTGTTGTCTATATATGCCTGCAACTTATCAAAACCGAGAACTACATCATCAAATTTACCCTCGGCATCTTTTACTTTTAAGGCAGTAACGATTCCACCATAGTTAGTAATTTTGGCTTCCATTCCTTCCTCATTAATAAGAGTGTAAATATCTACCTTTTCGCCCTGAGGGCCGGTGCCAAAGCTTTCTTTCGTAATCTGAGTAGGTTCTTTAGTTTGCATATTAGAGTGTTCTTCTTGCGGTTTGGGCGACTGACAGGCTATCAGGCCCACACCAATTAAAATGATTAAATGTTTCATAGATTGAGTTGTAGTAGTGCTTATATTTATTTGTAGCTATTAGGTCTAATGCTGCTCTAAACTACAATTTTTGAGGAGTTCAACATAATGATATGATTCTAGAATATGGTACTGTAGGTCAAAACTAACAGTATTCTACTACCATTAGGTTAAAATTATCATTTTATAAGTAGTATATACTCAAGACGTGGCTGTTTAACGAGTAGCAAGGCCAAATCATCCAGCAATTCTGATAATTCGCCGAGATAGCTTAGCAACTTCATTACTTTTTTGTCAGATTTGAAGCAGTCAACGGCAAGCAGTGCACGTGAACCAAAGTTCACGAATTGTTAGCAAAAACATAATCAAAATTGCTTGAGTTAGACTTCATATTCATTTTCTATAGACTCTTAAACTAACCAAACTACATCACTTATGGAAGATTTCAATCTCATGGAATCCTTAGACTCGTTAAAAGAGCTCGCTCTACTTTATATCCCTAAGCTGCTACTAGCAGTACTCACCCTAATTATAGGACTCTGGATTATAGGTAAGTTAGTAGGTGGAATTAAAAACGCACTTACTAAAAGAGATGTGGACCCATCATTAGTCCCATTTCTGTCAGGCCTGCTTAAGGCCTTATTTATTGTTATGCTGGTGATCAGTGTAGCAAGTATGGTAGGTATAGCTACTACCTCTTTTGTAGCAGTACTGGGTGCCGCCGGTTTAGCCATAGGTTTGGCGCTTCAGGGAAGCCTGGCAAACTTTGCCGGTGGAGTACTAATACTTCTGCTCAAACCATTTAGAGTAGGAGATGTAATTGAGGCACAAGGCGTTATCGCCAGTGTTACCGAAATACAGATATTTCATACCGTGCTTAAGTCATACGACAAAAAGACAATCATCATCCCCAATGGCCCATTGTATAACGATAAAATTATTAACTATTCTACTGAGCCTAATCGTACAGTAGAGTGGGTATTTGGCGTAGGTTATGATGATGACATAGATAAAGTAAAACAAGTAATTAAAGAAGTGATCTTTACCGATGAGCGCATCATTGATAGAGATACGCCATACCTTAAACTTTCTGAAATGGCAGATAGCTCTGTCAATTTCAAAGTACGTGGTTTGGTAAGTCAGGGAGACTTCTGGGATGTATATTTTGAGAAGCTGGAGGCTATCAAGAAAGCTTTTGATGCTAACGACATCAATATTCCTTACCCACAGGTAGATGCTCATATCTTCCAGGCTAACGGAAACAATAACCCTGGCAGCAGTGCACCTAATGTATAAATAATAATGTGTGATTGATGGGCAGCGAAACCGCTGCCCTTTTTTAAAATTTGTGTTTATGAAAAAATGCTTAGGATTACTGGCGTTTCTATTCTTGCCATTTTTGCTACAGGCTCAGGATGAGAGTGCGGAAACTACTACTGCCGATACTTTGTGGCGAAAGTCAGTAGGTTTTGGTGTTAATTTTAATCAAGCCTCCTTTACAGACAATTGGTTTGGAGGGGGGATAAACTCAATGGCTTTTAACCTGCTTTTTAATGCGCAGGCCAATTACAAAAAAGGCTTATGGTCGTGGGATAATGAGGCTAACTTCCTATACGGTATTATTAAAAATAATGGGCAGGATTTTAGAAAAAGCCAGGACCGTCTCTATCTTGACTCAAAGGTGGGCTATGATGTTTCTGAATTTTGGGATGCTTACTTCGCCGCTACATTTCTTACGCAGTTTGCCCCAGGTTACCGTTACGTTGAGCAGGCTAATGGTGAAGAAGATGCACTTAAAATATCAGATTTTTTTGCCCCTGCTTTTCTCACCTTTTCGCTAGGCTTTGAGTATATACCCAATGATGAGTTCTCGTTACGACTCAGTCCTTTTTCGCCCCGTTTTACCTTCCTTGCCGATACAGATTTGTTCCTTAGTACAAAGGACGGTACTAATTATGGAGTAGACAAAGGAGAGTCTATCAGAACGGAGTGGCTCGCGGCACAAATGGTAGCAGAGTGGAATAAAGACCTTACAGAGAGTATTACCCTGCAAACGCGCTATATGCTATTTGCCAACTACGAGACCCTGAATTTTGAGCAAATAGATCATAGACTTGATGCTACGCTAAATGCAAAATTAACCAACTTTATTAATCTAAGCCTGTCAGGTATCATGATCTACGATTACGACCAGGTAGATGAGATACAGCTAAGTCAGTTCTTAGGGATAGGAATACTGCTACAGGCTAAGGGTGTTTCGGTAGAATAGTTGAGATAATCAATTGGAATGAGTGTTAGCAGAATGTGATAATCGCATTCTGCTTTTTTTGTTCGTAGAGCGCAAAATCTACTAGTAACTTACACTCCGAGCTGTTTAAACAATTTTATAGATTATGTATTTTTAAATCTATCCTGTAAAACCTTTCGTACTTAAACTGTCTGCTCTTTGACAGACTTTTCTGCTTAAATATATCTTTATTACATTCGTCATCATTTTTATTATACCCAGACTTTTAGTCTTATGGACCATAAACAAAGCTTTAAGCGCATTTACCCAAATGTTATTTTTCTGGAAAATGAAGTTAGCTCCGAACTAGAAACTTTTCTGAAAGAAAAAAAATGGATAGGAGAAGATGAGAATATTGTATCCGCCGAAAAGCCGGGAGATGGCAATATGAACTTTGTTCTTCGCCTCCTTACCAACAAGCAATCACTTATTCTTAAACAATCGCGTCCCTGGGTGCAAAAGTACCCTCAGGTAAGTGCCCCCATAGAGCGGATACATGTAGAGTACCACTTTTATCATTTCATAGCTCCTTACAAAAATGTTAACAAATACACTCCTGCGGTTATTGGTTTTGATGCCGACCAGTATTTGTTAGCATTGGAAGATCTGGGTGACGGTGCTGACTATACTTATTTGTATCAGAAAGGGCAGGCTTTGTCGGTAGATGAAATAGCAGCACTTTGCGGGCTTATATCAGTGCTTCATCAGGTAAGTGTGCCAGAAGGAGAAAAGCAGGGCTTTGATAATCAAGCCATGAAAGAACTCAATCATGAGCATATTTTCTCTTTCCCTTTTTCAATAGAAAATGGATTTGATCTGGATACAGTACAACCTGGTCTACAGCAACTCTCCCAACAGTACAAGCAAGACAAAACGCTGAAAACACAAATTGAAAAGTTGGGAGAAATTTATCTGCAAAACCATGATACACTGCTCCACGGAGACTATTACCCGGGCAGTTGGCTCAAGGTTAAACAAAAGCTTAAACTGATAGACCCTGAGTTCTCCTACTTTGGCAAAGCTGAATTTGACCTCGGAGTAATGCTGGCCCACCTCAAAATGTCTCAGCAAGAGGAGGCTGCTATTACTACAGTACTAGATTACTACCAGCAAGCTCCTGGCTTTGACGTAAATTTGATGTGGGCTTTTGCGGGTGTTGAAATTTTACGAAGACTTATAGGTCTTGCCCAACTACCCCTTAGCTTAAGTCTGGAAGAAAAGAAAGTGCTTATGCAAGAAGCAGCAAGCTTTATCCGTCAATACGAATTATAAAATAAGTGAAAAAAGTATTTCTCTCTATACTATTTATAAGCAGCCTTATAGCCTGTAATACAGAACAGATGCCCCGGCAAACTACTCAGGATACAGTCAAGGAAGTAAGTTCTTCTAAACCTGCGCTTGAGCGTGAGTTTGTGAAAGATAAAGTGCTGGGGATGCTTATTGGCTCGGCTATTGGTGATGCTATGGGTGCGCCTACCGAAATGTGGAGCCGGGAGGCTATCAGAATTGAGTATGGTTTTGTCAACGACCTGGACACTATGGTACGTGAGCCTTCAGCAGAAGGTACCTGGGTATTTAATTTGCCGGCAGGGGGTACTACAGATGATACACGCTGGAAAAAGTTTATGGGTGAGTTTTTGTTGAACCAAACAGCCTGGGCAAACTTAAATGCTCACGACTTTGCACGGCACATTATTCAACAGTATGAAAACGATATTGCAGAACTTAAAAAGACAGAAAGTTTTGACCCTGAACCTTTTGAGGTAAACGTACGAAAGCTAGCCTGGCTACAGGAGTGGGCAATGGTGGCAAAGCCATTTGTAGAAGATGACCTACAGGCATACACCTATGCTCTTAGCAAATTTTACGGTGGAGAAATGACCTGCGCCGGAATGCTTTATTCCCCTTCCATCGGTGCTTTCTATCCTGCTGCTCCCAAAAAAGCTTACGAAGAGGCCTACAGGCTTAGCTTATTTGATTTAGGTTATGCAAGAGATATTAGCGCTTTAACAGCGGCATTGGTGTCCTCTGCCATGGCCCCTGAGGCTACACCTGCTACTATTATCAATTCTGTCCGGGATATTGACCCTCAGGGGTATTTCAAAAGTCGTCTGGTAGGCAGAACAGCATACCGGCTGCTAAAAGATGCTCGCAGCATAGTCTACCAGGCCCGTCAGTTCCAAATGGATGGACTCAACACCCATAAGTTAAATATTCCCGGAGAAAAAGATACACTGGAATGGATGCAGATGCAAAAAGCTTATGAACTGTTGGACAGCAAAAACCAGGATATGCCTTTTCATGCCGGAGAAATACATCTGGTTAACCTGACTGCTTTGCTCTTCTGTGATTTTGATTTTGAAAAGAGCCTGGCATTTGTAATAAATTTTGGTAGAGATAATGATACTACAGCTGCCGTTACCGGAGCCATACTAGGCGCATATTACGGTGCCGATAGACTACCTGATAAAATGGTGAATCAAGTGCTGGAGGTAAACAAAGGTATGTTGGAAACAGATCTGGAAACCCTGGCAGAGAAGCTGACAAACAAAATTATCAATGCCTGACCTCCCAGCTTAATTCGCCTTTTCGTTAAAGGACATCGTACTATTGTTAACAAAACACCATGTATCCAAGTTGATTAATGAAATTATCTAAATCAACTTTTATGATGAACATGTACAAGGTTATATTTTTTGCGCTGCTTGTACTTATAAGTAGCTGCAGTAGACAACTCACTTTAGAGGATGTGGAAAAGAAAATAGCTGAGGCTAGAGAAGAAGTACAGGAAGCCGAAGAGGAAGCTAAAAAAGCAGTTGACCTTAGAGTAGAATTTTATAAGGACTACAAGGAAACTGAACTAAACAACCTCAGGAAAAGAAACGACGAGATAGATAGCAAACTAGATAAGCTAAGGGATACAACAGACGATACTAACTCTGTTGCTAACGCAAACATTCAGTCTGCGATTGATGAGCTTAGAGAGGAGCAAAGAAAGATAGAAAATCGTATCTCAGAAGTGGAAAATATTGAAGCCAAGGACTGGTCCAATGCGTATTCTATTATTGAAGATGCTATTTCCAGAATTAATACACAAATAGATCTGCTGGAATCAAGCCTTAACGACGAATAAAATCAGTGTTAAATAAAATAAATATCAACTTTGAGGCGGCAGGAAGAGCTTTAATTGAAGGGGGTGTAACGTTTGCCTCAAAGTTTTATTGAAATTAAGAGAATTTTTTTAGAACCTAGTAGTCTGAATTCCAGTATAAATATATACTGTTTTAAGGAACTGCATTTATGCATAAAGGACTTTTAACCATATTACTACTTACACTATTTATTCTGCCTGGCACGATGTCATCAGCTGATGCTAATGCTATGGAGAATAAGTTTGATGTAGTATATGCTGAGAGTTCTGATAAAGGTGAGGTAGATGCAGTACTATATCCTAATCCAGCTCAGGAAAATATTTTTGTTCGCCTGGACTTGGTATCCCCCTCATTAATTAACAGTTCTGACATTAATATTGAAATTAGAAGTATATTAGGTTCTTCTATGCCAATTAATATGGAGCGAATTGATGCCAGTCGCCTGAAAATTGCTACAGCAGATTATCCTTCTGGTTATTATTTATTAATAGTAAGCTGTAATGACTGTGTTGAAGGTAATAAATCAGTAAAGCAAGCCTTTAAATTTCTAAAGAAGTAGAATTTTTTTCTACTGCTTCTACTTCCAGATTAATTTCATACATATTTTCTTTATCTACGCTGGGCTTGAAAGTATAAGCATAAGCCTGCTCAGAAAAACTATACCCTTCAAATGTGCTGCTTATCGTCTTATAAGGTTCATCAGTAGGAGGTTTGGAAATCTTGTGTGAAGGAAGGTCCGGCGCTTTACGAAAATAAAAGGAGCAAAAAATGCCAGCCATAGAGCCTAGTAAGTGAGATTCCCATGAGATACTGCTATCGCCCGGCACCAAGCCTTGGACCATACCTCCATGTATGAATGCAATGGCAAGTGCTACTGCCACAGAACGTACATCTCTTCTAAAAATACCGCTAAAAAATAAAAATGCTGCAAGCCCATAGACCAAACCACTGCTGCCGATATGGTAAGCTTGTCTGGCGACTACCCATACCCAAAAACCAGTAGCAAAATAAATCCATAGAAAAACCTCGGCAGCTATTTTGTCATAAAAGTAAAAGACTGCAACCAGCAGTAAGATTAAAGGAAAGGTATTAGATAGAAGATGAAGGGCGCTGCCATGAATCAGAGGAGCTGCGAATATACCGACCAAACCAGTAATAGATCTTGGCAAGATCCCCCAGACACCAAAATCAAGAGTCATACTATCTTCTAATGCTTTGATAAACCATAACAAAAACACGAAGCCAGTAGCTATTACTACGCTTTTGCGGAATATAAATTTCTCACTATGTTTTTGAGCAATTATCAAAGAGAAAGTTCTAATGCGTTTAGAGTGTTATCTTACTTTTGAAGAAGTAAGTGTCTACATTGAATAACTATGATAAGAAAATTTGGGTTTTCTCAATTCAGAAAATAACTAAAATTTATTTGGCTAAGGCCAAAGCTTTAAAAGTAAATTTCTTGAGCAAGCCTATAAGTATTGGCATGCGCCTCTACTATTTGTGCAATCTGGGGGGAGTATCCACCACCCATGCTCAATGCTACTGGTATATGGCTTTGCTGACAGCTTTTGAGCACAGTTCTATCTCTTTCCTTGCAGCCTCCTATACTTAAGTTTAGTCTCCCAAGCTTATCAGATGCCAGCACATCTACCCCCGATTGATAAAAAACAAAGTCTGGCTGTACTTCATCTAAAAGTCGAGCCAGGTTTTCCTTTAACAACTTAAGGTAAGCTTCATCTCCTGTACCATCTGGTAAGGCAATATCCAAATCAGATTTTTCTTTGTGCATAGGGTAGTTTTTTGCTCCATGCATACTAAAGGTAAATACTTCTGCTCGATTTTGGAAAATCTCTGCTGTACCATTGCCCTGGTGTACATCTAAATCTACTACCAATATCTTCTTAGACAGCTTGTTGTCTAACAAATAGTTAGCTGCTATGGCAATGTCATTAAGTAGGCAAAAGCCTTCTCCACGGTCTGTAAAAGCATGATGAGTACCTCCGGCTATGTTGAAAGCTACCCCGTAGTTTAGCGCGAACAACGCTGCCTGTAGTGTGCCCTGCATAATTGTAATTTCGCGTTGAACCAGTTGTTCAGACATAGGAAAACCAGTTCTTCTGATTTCAGATTTTGTTAATTGCTGATTCTTGAGTTTTTGCCAGTATTCTTCAGTATGGGTATTTGTAATGTATTGTTCTTTTAGAGCGTGGGGTGTAAATAGGTTTTCATCTGTAATTGTGCCTTCGTATAATAGTTGCTCGGGAATGAGCTCGTATTTAATCATCGGAAAACGATGGTTTTCAGGTAATGGGTGAGCATAAATTTCTGCCCAGGCAATCTTCAGCATATAGTTGATAAGCTTAATTTCATAGCAGAAACACAAAAAGCACGATTGAGTTCGTGCTTTTATAAGAAATATACGGCATGTAGCCGGGTAAGGCTTATCTGATTATTGTAATGCTACCTGTTTTGGTGCCAGCTTCTTCTCCACAATCTATCAGGTAGAAATACACGCCTTCTGGCATAACCTTACCATTAATAGTTCCATCCCAACCATTGGCATTACTATAATTCTCTATCTCATGTAGCTTGCTACCTAAACGGTCATATAAGGTTAATTTACAGTCAGGAAACAGGCCCATACGCTCTACATACCAAACATCGTGTCTTCCATCTCCATTGGGTGTAAATGCCTGATCTGGCTCTACATCCAGAGAGCGGTCTACATTGACTGTATATGATAAGCTTGTCTGACAGCCTTCCTTATTGGTAACTATGCAGGTATAAGTTGTGGTAACTAAAGGCCGTACTTCAGGGTTGTGTACGGTGCTATCATCCATATTATGAGCTGGCGACCAGGCATAAGTAAAGTCATCGTTTTCTTCTACCTTCAGTTGAATGCTCTCTCCTAAAGAAATTCTATCAGCGTCAGCAGTAATTTCAGCTGCCGGATTATCCGCTTCTACAACAGTAATACTCGCGGTCTCTGTGCAATTGGCTTCTGTGATGGCAGTTAGTATATACTCACCCGGTTCATTAACCGTAATTGTAGTGCCACTTTCTCCATTATCCCAGGCATATGAAGCGAAACCTTCATTAGCTAATAGTTTTACAGTAGCCTCCGGACACAGATTAGGGCTGTCTGGCGTTTCAATGCTCAGTGAAGGAATATCAATAACTTCAACTTCTTGAGTATAACTGTCTTTTACCTGCTTACTATCGTTTAAAATTTCTACTTTTATTGTGTATTCCCCCGCTGCTGAGAAAATATGGCTATATGTAGCACCGCTCTTAGGGGCAGCCTCATCCCCAAAACTCCATCGGTAGCTGATCTCTTTTCCATTAAGCGTAGCCGGTGATATACTCACATCTAGTGTTTCATTAAGGCATATATCTTCAGGAATGTCCACTTCTGCGTACGCAACCTCTATGGGGGCGCTTTCCTTGGTACATCCGGTTTCGTTGCGGATAACAGCTACATAGGTACCTGCTTGGCTTACAGTTAGCGTAGTATTGCTAGCTCCACTAATAGTAGAGCCGTCTTTCTTCCAGCTGTAAGTGCTTCCGCTAACTTCCTTTACTTTTAGCGTAGCACTGCCACCTTCAAAAATGGCCAGAGGATCTTCAGAAGTAATGTTGATAGATTCTGGCTCGCTAACTTTTATGTAAGTGCTACTAGTATCACTCACACAGCCACCGTTTTCTTCGCTTGCTTTTACATAGAGAACGTATAGACCTTCATTTTCCTTTGTAGCATTATCGATAACAGGATTTTGTTCATTGGAAACAAATCCATTTGGACCCTCCCAGAAGAAACGTGCGTTTACATTTTGTGCGCGAAGTATAACCCGGTCTCCATAGCAAAATGGCTCTTCCGGATTTTTGTCTATAATGGTAGGTTTATCCGGTACAAAACCATCAGGTCTTACTACCTGTACTACATTGGATACAATTTCATTACAATCAAACCCATTGTTAGATGAAGAAATTTTTACACGATAGTAGGCTTCATTCTCAGTAGTAAAAGTGATGGTAGAGTCGGTAGCAATCGCTAATTCAGTAAAAGTATTGCCGTCTGCTGAACTCTCCCACTTGTAAGTTAATGCTATACCCTGTGTAACAGAAAGCTGGTAGGGTAGTTCGTCACAAACGCCTAGTCCATTTACTGGCTCTAATACAGGCTTGATGCAGTTACGGTTGAGCAGTACATGTACTTCATCGGAGTCCACTCCAGTATATGCCAAATCGGGTAGACCATCACCATTCAGGTCAGCAGCCCGTACACTTTGTATGCCTTCCCCTCTATTAATAACCTCCTTGTCGTTAAAATTAAGGCTGGTAGAAGTACTATTATTTAGTAATACAACTACTCTATCATCGGTTGACGAGGAATAAGTAATGTCTAGCATCCCGTTACCATCCAGATCAGCAAGTTCTAAGCCTTCTCTACCATCTAGAGGAATCTGATCAAAACGCACAGCATTGTCAAAGGAGATATCTCCTATTACAGAATTGTTCTTAAAAACACCAACGTAGTCCTTGTTGATAATAATTATTTCGGGTTTCCCATCACCATTCAGGTCGCCTGAACGCATATTGGTAGTTAAACCTGAAGTACTCAGCGTGCTATAAGAATCAAAGCTTATGGTACCACCAGCACTACTGTTTTTAATGATATATACGCCGCTTTTCTCATCTTCAGAAACGATAATATCTGCTTTCCCGTCACCGTCCAGATCTTCAAGGTCAATACCACTTATTTTTTCATCATCAATACCAAACTGGTCAAATGGCAGAATAGCGATATTGTTAAACTTTGTAACACCTCCGGTGCTTATATTTTTGAATACAGATATACCTCCTCCGTTAGAAATAGAGGCAACCACAATTTCAGGTTTACCATCATCATCCAGATCTTTGATATCCATACGTGCGGACAATGTACCATCTGCAGTATACGAGATGGCAGGACTGGGTAAAGCAAATGAGATGGCTCCTCCTACAGTGCTGTTGTTCTCAAAAATATAGATGCGCTCGGAGTTAGAAGCATTACTGGCTGCCGAAAAAACCAGTTCTGGCTTACCGTCTCCATTCAAATCTCCACAGCGTACCCAACGAGTTTTTGTATTTACGTCAAACTCTCTTTGAGTAAAGTCTACAGAATTAATATCGGGAGAAATATTTTCCAGTACTGTTATTTTATCATCATCAATGTCTGAAGTAGCAATGTCTACCTTTCCATCCATATTGAAATCACACATACAGTTGTTATACAAGCCCGTACCAGAGGAGGGAAAACTATAGGGGCCGTCGTCCAGACGAGATTGATCAAAGGTGTTGCCATCGTGGCTTAGCATAAAGTTTTTAGGCGAGTAAGCCGTCAGTCGGCTATCCAGACGGAGCACAGAAACGCTTCCGTAGGTAGCTCCAGCTGGTACTTTTACTTTAATGCTCGTATCACTTAGCTCAAGTACTTCGCCAGTGGCGGCGCCGAACATAACTAAAATATTGTTTTCATCTGTTCCAAACCCACTTCCACTTATGGTGAGAACCTCTTTTACCGTGGCATAAGTTTTATCCAGGCTTTTTATGACTGGAGTCTGGGCAAATGCAGTAGGAATACTCGCCATGAGAATGGCAAAAACGAATAGATATCTGCTAACTTGCTTCATCTTATTAGGTGCAATTTTTCAAACAGACAAGGTAGGTATTGTGCTGATGATAAGCGGCTTAACAGTATGAAGAAGCCAACCTTTGTAATGTCTCGTAGGAGAAAGAATAAAAGCTTTGGCAAGAATTTTATATAGATTATTATTAACTAGAAAATACTTGCTTAGTGGTTAAGCTAAGTATTACTTTTTCAACATAAAATACGAAAACATGGATGCTTTACTTTTAGTAGATATACAGAATGATTTTCTGCCTGGAGGTGCGTTAGAAGTGAGGGAAGGAGATCAGATTGTGCCGATTGTAAATGACTTACAAGCGTTTTTTGAATTAATTGTGGCTACTCAGGATTTCCACCCCAAAGATCATGGAAGTTTTGCTGCTAACCACGAGGGGAAAAAACCAGGCGACCATATTGTACTAGGCGGGTTAGATCAGGTGCTATGGCCAGTGCATTGTGTACAAGGTAGCCAGGGGGCAAAGTTCTCAAGTCTTTTAAAAATGGATAAAGTTGCTACCGTCGTTAAAAAAGGCCTTGACAAGCAAATAGATAGCTATAGTGGTTTTTACGACAATGGCCACAAACGTTCAACTGGTTTGAGCAATTACTTGAAAGATAAGGGCGTAAAACGGGTTTTTGTAACAGGACTGGCCGCTGATTTTTGTGTAAAATTTACTGCGCTGGATGCCCTTGAAGAAGGTTTTGATACCATAGTTGTTCAGGATGCTACTCGTGCAGTAAATCTTAAGGAAGGCGATTTTGATAAGGCGATGGAAGAGTTGAGAAGCAAAGGAGCTCAAGTAATGCTAAGTAGAGATGTGGTAAAAATGATTAGCTAATCTACTTATTTGCAATAATTAAGTAATTTGGATATTGTGAGTTATTGCTCTTTTTTGTAAAAAATATAAGTGTTTCTAAAGGTAAATTTGTGTATTAATACATAAACTCCTTTTATATGTCAAAACTTAACACTTTACTTTTCTCAATTTTATTGATTTATCTTAGTAGTTGTGCCAGCATTGTTAGTAAAACGCGCTATCCGGTTTCACTCAACAGTACTCCGAATAATGCCACAGTAACAATTACTGACAAAAAGGGCAGAGAAGTGTATTCTGGTCAAACACCTGCAAATATCTATCTAAAGTCTGGCTCGGGCTATTTTGGCAAAGCGCAATACTTAATAAAATTTACTAAAGAAGGTTATCAGGCTAAGACAGTACCAATTACTGCTACACTTAATGGGTGGTATTTTGGAAATATAGTGTTTGGAGGGCTTATTGGCTTTCTAATTGTTGACCCTGCTACTGGTGCTATGTACAGGATAGATACTATGCAAATCAATGAAACTTTAGGGCAAACAGTTGCTCAAGCGGATGAAAACTCATTAAAAATTATGAGTATTGATGAGGTGCCCGAAATTTGGAAATCGAAACTTATAGAGATAAAATCGGAGTAAAATAAAAGAGGTTGCCATTTGGCAACCTCTTCTCATTTCTGATAAGTGTACGGTCTTATTAAGAACCTATTCTTGCGATCAAGTCAGCAGTTCTTGCAGAGTATCCCGCCTCATTATCGTACCAAGAAATCACTTTAACCATGTTTCCATTTACACTTGTAGAAGGAGCGTCAAAGATAGAAGAGTGAGAGTTTCCTACTATATCTGAAGAAACTAGTAAGTCTTCGCTATACTGTAGTATACCCTTCATAGGCCCTTCAGCCGCTTCTTTCATCGCAGCATTTACTTCTTCTATAGTTACTTCTTTGTCAAGTACACAAGTAAGGTCAGTTAAAGAACCTGTAATGGTAGGAACGCGAACAGCATTACCATCCAGTTTACCTTTTAATTCTGGGAGTACTAATCCTACAGCTTTAGCAGCACCTGTCGTAGTAGGTACAATGTTTACCGCCGCGGCACGAGCTCTTCTCAAGTCTTTATGAGGACCATCCTGAAGATTTTGATCAGCAGTGTAAGCGTGGATAGTAGTGATAAAGCCTTTTTGTACACCGAATTTATCGTTCAGTACTTTAGCTACAGGAGCAAGGCAGTTGGTAGTACAAGATGCATTAGAAAGAACAGGCTCATCACCAGTCATCTTATCATCATTTACGCCTAATACAACTGTAGGGATATTTCCTTTAGCAGGAGCAGAGATAACTACTTTTTTAGCGCCTGCGGTTATGTGTTTCTTAGAACCTTCTTCGTCAACAAATCTACCGGTAGACTCTAACACCACTTCAACTCCCATATCACCCCAAGGAAGAGCAGCAGGATCTTTCTGAGCCAGTACGGTTATTTTTTTTCCGTTTACGGTAATAGACTCACTGTCAAAAGTGACTTCGTGAGGAAAAATTCCGTGAGCTGAATCGTATTTCAGCAGGTGCGCAAGAGTCTTGGTATCGGTTAGGTCATTGATGGCTACTACCTCAATGTTTTCTTTGTTAAGCAGATTACGGAAAGTTAATCTTCCAATTCTGCCAAAACCGTTGATAGCTACTTTCATGTTAGCGTCTTTGTTATAGTTAAAAGTAATTATTCGACAAAAATACAATCCCCTGCGTTACAATCAAGTTTTAAACTCATATCAGGGAATATATATACAATCGAGTATACTAGATTATTCTAAACTTGTTTTACATTCTGCCTGTTAATAAATGTGAAAGTTGAATCAGAGACATAAAGATAATTTTTTTTGGAAAAAAATCTGATAAGCTTTGCAATTTATCAGATGCTACTTATATTTGCGGTCTCAAAACGAAAACGGTCCGTTCGTCTAGGGGTTAGGACGCCAGGTTTTCATCCTGGTAACAGGGGTTCGATTCCCCTACGGACTACTTAGTTCTTTTAATTTTAAATCACTTTCTCACTGTTTGCACTTGAGAAATGGTCACATGACCCGGTCCGTTCGTCTAGGGGTTAGGACGCCAGGTTTTCATCCTGGTAACAGGGGTTCGATTCCCCTACGGACTACTTAAAGCCTTCATCAATTTTGGTGAAGGCTTTTTTTTATCCTTTTATCCTACCTCTCGTATACTCACTGAATTTTAATGATGAATAAATAGTGAACATGCAGGAAATACTTTATTGTTATGATCCGCTGTGCGGTTGGTGTTATGGTTTTAGCCCGGTAATTGAAAGATTGGAGCAAGATTTTGGAAACCAAATTAAGTTTACAGCTTACAGCGGTGGTATGGTGACAGGTGAGAGAGTTTCGCCTATTGGGCAATCTTTTGGCTATATTAAAGAAGCGCTCAAAACGGTAGAATCACGTGCTTCTGTTCAATTTGGTGAGCCATTCAAACAACTTTTGGAAGAAGGAAGCTATATATATAACTCAGCGCCCCCCAGCAAAGCTCTCACTATATATAAGTCAGTCTCTAATGGTAGTAGTGTGGCCTTTGCTCATGCCCTCCAAAAGTGGCTTTTCTATGATGGCAAAAGTCTTAACGAAGTTCAAAACCTGGCTTCTATTGCCGAGCAGCATGGACTGGATGCTGAAGTATTTACTCAACTTTTTGAGCAGGATAAATACCAGCAAAAAACCTGGGAAGAGTTTGCCTTCGTGCAAAAGATAGGGGTACAGGGTTTTCCAACATTACTATTCAGAGATGGACAAAAGTTGTATCTGCTAAGCCGTGGGTATCAGATTTATGAGGTTCTTGAAGGGAGTATAAAACAAATACTGGATGGCAGAGTCGTATAAATATTTAGGAGGCAAACCTTAGCTCTTACTCATAATCTCAATATACTCATACATTCCTTTGGTAGTTAAATAAGGGACTAACATGCTGAAAGCCAATAGCACGTAGTGCCTTAGTTTTTGAGTTTCTTCTCCTTCAAACAATACCTCGGCGTGACCAATCCACGCATCAGACAGTATAATTAATTGCTCTACCATATGTTCATACTGGCTGTTAGGTATGTCGTTCTTAAAAATACCTTCCTTGATTAAAGCTTCTGTTAAACTTCCAAACTGCTGTTTTCTTGATTGGGTAAGTGCCTGATAATGATGTTGTATTTTGGGGAACTTACGCATGACAGCTACAAAGTCTGCCATCAGAAATCTGTAGTCGTAGAGTTTAGTGTACATAATTTTCAGCGACTGGTAAACTTGTGATAGACTAAACTTCTCGCTTTGGTAGGCTTTCAGCTGCTGGTCAAAAGTGTCTACCAATTGCATATACAAGGTATACACTAAGTCCTCTTTTGTGCGAAAATGATAACGCAGATTTCCATCACTCATCTCTAATTGAGCAGCCACATTCTTAGCGGATGTGTTATCAAGGCCTTGCTTATTAAACAAGGTTCTGGCAGTCTCTAATATTCTCGTTCTGGTGTTCATATTGACAGAAAAATATATAGCTCTTGGGAGCTAATATATAAAAATTAATTTATACCTTTGTTTTAGCTCTATAGGGCTAAAATTATTAGTGTATGAAAAAAATAGCCATCATAGGTGGAGGTATTGGCGGTTTGTGTGCTGCTATTGCACTTCAGCAAAAAGGATTTGAGGTACATGTATATGAAAAAGCTCCACAACTCAAAGCGCTTGGGGCCGGTATTACCATCTCGGTTAATGCGGTAAAAGGGCTGGCAACATTGGGTCTGGATCATAAGCTATTAGAAGCTGGTTACCCTCTCAAGAATATGTATGTGCTGGATGAAAAAGGTCGTAAGCTTGCGCATACATATCTTCCTCCATTAGAAAAAAAATATGGTGCATTTAACTTTTCAATACATAGAGCAGCGCTTCATAAGGTGCTTATACAAGACTTACAGGCCGGCACCCTACACCTAAACAAAAGCTTTACTGGTGTAGAGCAAAATTCAGATAGTGTCAAAATTTCTTTTGCGGATGGAAGCCAGTCAGAAGCGGATTTATTAATTGCGTATGATGGAATTCATTCTGCGGTAAGAGAGCAGCTTATGCCTACAGTAAAGCCTCGCTATGCTGGTTATACTTGCTGGAGAGCAGTCATTGATTATGTTCCTGAAGTTATTGGTGAACATCAGGCTTCAGAGACCTGGGGACCAAAAGGAAGGTTTGGTATAGTACCCTTAGCTAAGCATAAGCTGTATTGGTATGCAACAGTAAATGCTCCGGAGGGTAGTAGTGCTATGAAAAATCTGAGTGCTAAAGATCTGATAGCTCATTTTGTGAATTACCACACTCCCATTACTGATATTCTGGAGCATAGCCGCGATGAACAAATTATTCTTAATGACATCATTGATCTGAAGCCTATCCCTCAATACACGTTTGGTAAAATCGTATTAGCAGGAGATGCCGCGCATGCAACCACTCCCAATATGGGGCAGGGTGCGTGCATGGCTATTGAAGATGCTATAATACTCGCTAATCTGTTAAAAAAGTTTGAGGTAGATGAAGCACTAGCAGAGTTTGAAAAGAGGCGTATTACACGGACCCATAAAATTGTAAAAAATTCCAGCATGCTGGGGAAAGTATCGCAATGGGAACATGGAGCTGCTATTTATTTGCGTAACCTACTTCTTAGGGCTACCCCAGCTTACATACAAAGCAAACAGCTAGAGGCATTGTATAGGGTAGACTTAAGCTAACTCATGAGGCGCTTTCGGTAAGCAGCTGAATGAGCTTTTCTTTAGATAAAGGCTTGCTAATAAATTTGCTCACAGATTCATACTGCAAGGCTTCCTCATTATCTTTTTCCCGCACAGAGCTGGTCAGTATCATTATTTCGGTAGACGGATAAGTGGCATAAAATTTCTGCTCATACTCTTTCACAAAGTCTACTCCTCCCAACTCTGGCATATTAAGGTCAAGCAATATATAGCTGGGAAATTTTTTGTTAGCTGAATGTATCTCTTGCAATGCTTGCAGGGCATCTACTCCACTACTGTAGGTAATAAAAAAATCAGAATAGCCTGATTTCTCTATCAGCATAGAATAAATTTCCAGAGCATCTTCATCGTCGTCAATCATGAATATCATAGCAGCTCAAATTTACTAATATTCTTATAATGAATTCATATGGGCAGAAGCAACCCTTAAAGTTGATCGTTAGTTATGATGGATCTGTCCTGTCGTATTATAGGTTAAATAAAACGAAAACTGAACTTTAGCTTTAAGTAGTATGTGCTACCAAATAGCAAAAGAAGCTGATTAGCCCATTTAATCAAATTAATATCTGTTGCATTAAGCTCAAAACTTCATATATTTTTTCTGAGAGCTCAATTAGGGCCACAAAATAATAAAAAAGCATGTTTTTCTGTAGTTCAAACAAAGGTAGAAAAGAGAAATAGAGTGTTTAATAATTGTTAGGTTCTACGATCAAATACAGCTTTTTATTTTTCTGCGTCTTACATTTAGGGTTAAGGTGGCAGATAATAGGTTTGTAATACATAACATAAAACTGATTTACAAATGGCAGTTAAAAAAGCATTCAATCTGAAAAAATGGATAGATGAGCATCGCGATATACTTAAACCTCCAGTCGGCAATGCACAGGTGTATGAAGATACAGATGATTTTATTGTAATGGTGGTCGGTGGACCCAATACCCGCAAAGATTTTCATTACAACGAAACAGAGGAATTCTTCTACCAATTGGAAGGAGAAATTACAGTGAAAATCAGAGAGAATGGCGAAACTAAAGATGTGGTGATACAGGAAGGTGACATTTTTCTTTGTCCTGCCAAAATGCCTCATAGCCCTAGACGCCCCGCCAACACCATAGGTTTAGTAATTGAGAAGAAACGAAATGTAGAGCATACAGATGGGCTTATGTGGTTTTGCGAAAACTGTGGAAACAAGCTGTACGAAGAATATTTTCCACTAAAAAATATTGTAGAGCAACTCCCACCCATCATTAATAAATTTCATAATTCTGATGATTTACGTACCTGCAATCAATGCGGCACGTACATGGAAATACCTTCTTCACCTAAGCAGCCAGAAGAGGCCAAATAGTATATAAAGCAGATGTATAGGGCAGGAACTTATACATCTGCTTGCTACTAGTTATCATTAAGCGTCCAGTCGTACTCGTAATAGCCTAAGCTGTAGCCTTCGGGTATTTTTTCCTTTCTGTATTGATTAATATAGGCCAAGGTAGATTCAGCAGAGCGTAGGAAGTCCTGTTGATACCACTCAAAAATTTTAGAAACCGCTACCTTATCTTCAGAGGCTTTTACTCGGATAAACTCATCATTGTTCAGTGCCTTTTCTGTCATTTGCTTCATCTGTTGCTCTAGCTGATCGGCACTAAAAGCAAAACTTGCCAGCGGTGGACAACTTTGTGCTGCGCATACGAGTACAAAATGAATTCTGGCATCTTGGTAAGGCTGCAATAGCTTTTGTTTTTCTAAAGCGTTGAGTGTAAGCATTTCATGGGCTGTTTTATGCTTCTGCTTGTCAAAAAAACCATCTATATCCATAGGAGACTTCACCGGATAGTTTTTAGCGATCTGGTGGATGACAATCAGGTTATAGGCATTTATGTAGAAAGCTTTTTTTTCGTTATCCTGTACCCCTTCAAGTTTCATGTTTCCGATATTCTGGTATAGAGATGCTATCTCTTCCATATTATTCTTAACAGCCTGATAGTCTACCAGGCCATTTTTGACATAAGTCTGGAAAAAACTATGAGTTTCCTGAGTAAATGCATTGAGGTTTTGTGCCGCCACCGTAGAATAAATGAACGTGCTGCAAAACAAAAAAATAAGAATATGTTTCATATCTCTATAAGTTGATGTGCGTTTACAAATAACGTATAAGGTTACACTTAGGGATGTCAACTGTTTGACATTTTATATATTGAATACACCTTAGCTTTACTTCTGTTCAATCGTTTTTTTACACTCATTTACATGAAAAAAATTTGCATCATCGGAAATGGAATTGCAGGTATCACTGCAGCACGCCATATCCGCAAGCAAAAAAAAGCCTCAGAATATAGCATAACCGTCATTTCAGCTGAATCTGAACATTTCTTTTCGCGAACTGCCCTCATGTATATCTACATGGGCCATATGCTTTACGAACATACCAAGCCCTACGAAGACTGGTTTTGGGAGAAAAACGACATTCAACTGCTACACGACTATGTCGAAAGGGTAGATACAAAGCAAAAGACACTGCATTTGCAGAAGGGGCACCCGCTTTCTTATGATATTCTGCTGCTAGCCACAGGCTCTCAGGGAAACAGGGCCGGATGGCCGGGAGAAAAGCTGAAAGGTGTGCAGGGGATGATTACTAAGCAGGATATAGAAGCTATGGAAGAAAATACCAAGGATATAGAGCGGGGAGTAATTGTAGGAGGCGGACTTATAGGTATAGAGATGGCGGAGTGCCTGCATTCGCGCCATATTCCAGTTACACTGATTATACGTGAGTCTGCCTACTGGAACCACGTGTTGCCACTGCCGGAAGCAAAAATGGTAAGCAGGCACATCAGAAAACATGGTGTAGACTTGCGAGAAAACACAAATTTTAAGGAAATAAAAGGTGATGAGCAGGGAAGAGTAAGCGCAGCAGTGGTGGAGTCCGGAGAAGAAATACCCTGTCAGTTTATTGGAATTACTATTGGCGTTAGGCCTAATATTACTTTTCTGGAAGGCTCAGGTATAGAGACCGACAGAGGAATTTTAGTAAATGAGTTTCTGGAAACGAATATACCTGATGTATATGCAGTTGGAGATTGTGCCCAGCATAGAGTTGCTCCTGAAGGGCGCAGAAATATTGAGCAGATATGGTATAGTGGCCGCATGCAGGGAGAAACAGTAGCTCAAACCATTTGTGGTAACAAGATGAAATATGTGCCTGGCGTTTTCTTTAACTCAGCTAAATTTTTTGATATAGAATATCAGGTTTATGGCGAAATAAATGCCCAGCCTAAAGAGGGTGAAAAACATTTTTACTGGCTAAACGAAGAGAAGGAAGTCGCATTTCGTGTAGCATTTGATCTGGAGAACAGCACAGTAAAGGGGTTTAACCTGATGGGAATGCGCTACCGGCATGAGGTATGTGCTCGCTGGATTAAGGAGAAAAGAGATATTAGTTATGTAATGGCTCACCTGTCAGAAGCGAACTTTGATCCTGAATTTTTCAAAAAATACGAAGATAACATCCTGCAAAAGTTTAATGCAGACTTTCCTGAAAAAGCGGTAAAGCACAAAAAGAAAAGTAAAATCGCCGCACTTTTTGGTTTTTAATTTCCTACTAACATGAATAAAGTAAATAGCATACGCCTCATAGGACTTGTCATTTTTTTGATTGGGTTTGGGCTCTTTATAGGATTGTTTTTTATGTCAGATTACCAGCTTACGAAAGATATTCTAAAGCAAGAGCTGGCTACAGATCAGGATATTGAACAATCACCAAATGCTGCTCAGCCTGAATCTTCTCAGCAAAATAATGCAGAAGCAGAAACTACAGCAGATCCTCAGGAGAGTGCAGACAAAGCGGCTGGGGCCAGTAATTATCAGCTAGTATTACAAGAGGCTGATAAACTCTTAGGACAAACCTACTCTAACAATTTTACATTTGTAAATGAGCTAAATCAGGTATGGTACCGTGCCAATGAGCGTAGCAGAAAGCTATATGGTATCAGCCAGGAAGAACTGAGTAAGCTTATAGAGGCGGTAGTCAATAATGAGCTTACATACAGTGCCGAAGTGGTAAAAAACGTACTTACTGGCGAGGATGAAACTAGTACCCTTAAAAGAGAAAAGCTACTCTCTTACACCGGGTGGATGGAAGGGAAGGCTTACGAAAGCAAGGAAGCAATCAGCCAGCAGCTTGAAACCACAGTAAATAGTGTCAATAACGATATTAGTGGGCAGAAGGGAATTAGTAGCTACCGCAGAAAGACACTAAACACTTCTGTAGTCAAAGCTTCTACCATAGGTCTGATTAAAGAGCAGACGCTACTTATTCTGTTGCTTTCCGTAGGTCTTACAGTCGTTGGGGCTTTGCTCTATATTTTACCTGGCGTAAAAGAACTTCCCGGTATTAAGCATAATGGAATCTTTTTCAGCGCGCTAAAAAATCGTGGTTGGCTTGGTATACTATTAGGTGTTTTTCTTATCCTTTTTTATGTGGTATTGTACTTCTACCCTTACTACATGACTAACTGGATTGTACTTGTAGACCCGGTAAGCTACTGGCTAAAGGGCAGCCCTGCCGGAGAGTTTTTTCTCTATGGCTTTTTGTATACCCTGGCTATTTTAGTAATGGGTGTACGCATGTTCATGAAGTACCGACATAGCAATTACCATCTTATTCGTACCAGTTCGGTAATGTTCTTTCAGTTGGCCTTTGCCTTTCTGCTTCCCGAAATACTACTACGCCTCAACTACCCTTATTACGACTTTAAAAATATCTGGCCCCTGGATTATGACTTTTTCTTTCCCAGCAGCCTCAACCAATTAATAGAGGCAGGAGGCTTAGGTACTTTCATGCTTTTCTGGGGTATTGTATTAATTGTAATAGGTGTACCAGTACTGGTCTATTTTTACGGTAAGCGCTGGTATTGCTCCTGGGTATGCGGTTGCGGAGGACTGGCAGAAACTTTAGGAGACCCCTATCGCCAGTTATCTGATAAGTCACTGAAAGCCTGGAATATAGAACGTTGGCTGGTACATGGTGTGCTGGCTTTCTCTGTACTCATGACTATCGGTATGGTCTATACATTCTTTACAGGTAGTGGTAGTCTGATAGGCATACCTACATATACGGTAGCAGAGTTTTATGGCTTTTTTATAGGTGCTGGTTTTGCCGGGGTAATTGGTACCGGTTTTTATCCGTTAATGGGAAATCGGGTATGGTGCCGATTTGGGTGTCCGCTGGCAGCCTATCTGGGCATAGTACAGCGGTTTAAGTCTAGGTTCCGCATTACTACCAATGGGGGGCAATGTATATCTTGTGGTAACTGTTCTACCTATTGCGAGATGGGTATAGATGTACGTTGGTATGCACAAAGAGGGCAAAATATAGTAAGAGCCTCATGCGTAGGTTGTGGCGTTTGTTCTTCGGTATGCCCACGGGGTGTGCTCAAACTGGAGAATGCTAAGGAAGAGGGGCGTTTTGGCAAGCCAATACTAATAGGTAATGAAAGCGTGAAAGTAGATGCATAGCTCTTACCAAACAGATAAAAATTTAGAGGCTGGCGAATATTCCGCTAGCCTTTTTTTATGTTTGTTTAGTTCCTATAAATATGAAACAAAGTGTGTGAAATGACTCAGGATTATTGCTGGCCTAATTTATTTGTTCCAGGAGCTGGAAAATCAGGAACTACTTCTCTACACCATTACCTAAACCAGCACCCGGATATATGGATGTCAGAGGAAAAGGAGCCTGTTTACTTTAACAATCCAGAGCGTTGGCAAAGCGAAAAGAGCCGTAAATACTATTTGTCTTTATTTGTGGGAGGAAAAACCAAACTTTACAGGGGAGAAAGTAGCACAGGCTACATGACATCTGAAGGAGCAATTGGTAGAATCAAAAGCACTGTTACTGAACCCAAGTTTATTTTTATACTTAGAAACCCTATTGACCGTGCTTTTTCTCACTATAAATGGCTTTTAGGTTCTGGGTTTGAAAAGCGTCCATTCAAAGAGGCTTTTTTAGATAGCTATCACTGTTTTAAGCAAGGTAAAACGTCAAGGCCATCTTACTATAGCGAGAGCTTGTACTATTATTGGATAAACCGGTACTTAACAGAATTCAGGAGAGATAATGTACATATACTTACTACCGAAGACTTACATTCAGACACATTAAATCAAATTAATTTATGCTTTGAATTTCTTGAGCTTCGTCCATTAAAATCACTCAAGAATACACAGTCTAATGAAAGTGTAATACTACATAATCCCTCTATATACAATAAATTTTCAAGATTTATTGCTGCCAAAAAGAAGGGCCCATTAATGACATTTTATCAAAGTTTGCTACCTGCTCAGTACCGAATGTGGTTAAGAAGAAAAATTATCGGAGCACTTGAGTACTATAAGTATCATTTGGCTAAACATAGCCCTATGTTAACCATAGAAGAAGAAGATCGCCAATGGTTAAAACACTTTTTTCAAAAAGATGTAGTAAACCTCATGGCGACCTTTCCGCAAACCTCGTTTAAAAGCTGGAAAGATTTTTTATAGTCTAGTATATAGCACTATTGCTGTGTATAAGCCAGTAGTAGGTTTAGGTATTGCTATCTTAATAGAAGTTATCGCCAGTTGGCTTCCTTTTGTACTACTGATTCATTTTGGTAGCTCAGCTAATTGCAATTCTTGTTGAAGAATTTACAAAAGCATAAAATCTTTCTTAATTATACTATTCTTCGTTTCATTGTTACTTAACCTGCCAAAAATGTTTATTGTCGTTAAGATCAAAGACTTTTTACTCTAAATCCTCTAACTTTACAGCCCTAATTTTTTCCGGAAACCTAACAAAACTTGAATATATGCTACGTACGCATACCTGTGGAGAACTTCGTATAGAAGACGTCAATAAAGAAGTTAGCCTGAGTGGCTGGGCCCAGCGTGTAAGGGACAAAGGAGGAGTCATCTGGATAGACCTTCGCGACCGTTATGGTCTTACTCAGCTAATTTTTAAAGAAGGAGAGACTGCTTCTGAACTTATAGATAAAGCTAGAGAAGTAGGACGAGAGTTTGTGCTACAGGTACAGGGCAAAGTGATAGAAAGAGTATCCAAAAACCCAAAAATGCCTACCGGCGATGTGGAATTGGAAGTGACTGGGCTTACAATTTTAAACTCTTCTAAAACACCTCCTTTTACGATTGAAGATGATACCGATGGTGGCGAGGATTTAAGAATGAAGTACCGCTATCTGGACCTGCGCCGCAATGCTGTACGCAACAAATTACATTTGCGTCATAAAATGATGCAGCACACCCGCCGCTTCCTGGATGGGCAGAGCTTTATTGAAGTAGAAACCCCGGTCCTTATCAAATCTACTCCTGAAGGCGCACGCGATTTTGTAGTCCCCTCTCGTATGCATCCCGGAGAGTTTTATGCCCTGCCACAATCACCTCAAACCTTTAAGCAACTGCTGATGGTTTCTGGTTTTGACCGTTACTTCCAGATTGTAAAGTGCTTTCGGGATGAAGATCTACGTGCAGACCGTCAGCCTGAATTTACTCAGATAGACTGTGAGATGTCTTTTGTGACGCAGGAAGATATCCTAAACACTTTTGAAAGCCTTACCAAATATCTTTTTAAAGAGATAAAAGGTATTGAGATTACGGATTTTCCTCGCATGAGCTATGCGGATGCCATGAAGTATTACGGTTCAGATAAGCCAGATACTCGCTTTGGGATGAGGTTTACCGAGCTTAATGAGCTTACGCAAAATAAAGGCTTCAAAGTATTTGATAGTGCGGAATTAGTAGTTGGAATAAGTGCTGATGGCTGCGCTTCTTACAGTCGTAAACAGTTAGATGCGCTGACAGATTTTGTTACTCGTCCGCAGGTAGGGGCAAAGGGGCTAGTGTATGTTAAGTGCAATGAAGATGGTTCTTTCAAATCTTCGGTAGATAAATTTTATACCCAGGAGGATCTAAAAGAGTGGATGGAAGCTATGGGGGCTAAAGCAGGAGACCTGCTGCTAATCCTGGCTGGCGAGGCGAACAAAACTCGTAAGGCGCTGAACGAACTTCGTCTGCATATGGGTAGCGAGCTGGGTTTAAGAGACAAAAACGATTACAAACCACTGTGGGTGGTAGACTTTCCTCTCCTGGAGTGGGATGAAGAGCTAGAACGCTTCCATGCGATGCACCACCCCTTCACCTCGCCTAAGCCTGAAGATATAGACAAGCTGGATTCTGAGCCAGGTGCAGTAAGAGCGAATGCTTACGATCTGGTTATCAATGGTGTAGAAATAGGCGGAGGTTCTATAAGAATATACAATCGTGAGCTACAGAATACAATGTTCCGTAAGCTGGGCTTTAGCCAGGAAGAAGCACAAAAGCAATTTGGCTTCCTGATGGATGCCTTTGAGTATGGTGCCCCTCCTCATGGCGGTATTGCGTTTGGCTTCGACCGTATGTGTGCCTTGTTTGATGGAGCAGACTCTATCCGTGATTATATTGCTTTCCCTAAGAATAATGCCGGACGCGATGTAATGATAGATACACCATCTACCATCTCTGAGGATCAGCTTAAAGAATTAGAAATTGCTGTAAAACGCTCTAACTAAGTTCTTTCAGCTTAACTTAATATTTCATTGGTAGTTGATAAGTAAACCTGTACTACCATGATAAAAATAAAACCAGGTCCCGGGCAGGAGTCTGTCTGGGACTATCCTCGTCCACCTCACCTGGAAGACGTAAGTAAACACATACGTATAGTCTTTAACAAACAGGTAATTGCGGATACCAATAGGGCCAAACGCGTACTGGAAACCAGCCATCCTCCGGTGTATTACATTCCTCCAGAAGATGTAAAGATGGAATACCTAAAGCCCGAAGCACATCATAGCTTTTGTGAATTTAAAGGACGTGCCTCCTACTATTCGCTGCAAGTAGAAGGTACTAAAATTTCTAATGCCGGATGGTATTATCCTGAACCAACTACCCCATTTACCTCGTTGCGTAATTATATAGCTTTTTATCCTTCTAAAATGGATGCCTGCTACCTGGCTGATGAAAAAGTACAGGCTCAGGAAGGCGACTTTTACGGAGGCTGGATTACCCAAGATATTGTCGGACCGTTTAAAGGTGGGGCGGGTACCTGGGGTTGGTAATAAGCGAACAAATCACGACTTTCGTCTTTAACAGTATATAAGTTTATAGTTATGCATACTTTCACTTTTGCTTTTTTCTTTCTGTTTAGCCTGAATGCTATGGCACAGCAGGTACACTCTTATGGTAAAGAAATTACTGAAGCCAATGCTCTTCTGCCCGCAGAGCTGATTACTGAAATGGATGGCAAAATAGAACAGGAAGTAAAGTTTACTGCCAAAGTTAATGAAGTGTGTCAGGTAAAGGGCTGTTGGATGACTCTTGATCTGGAGAATGGCGATGAAGTAAGAGTACGCTTCAAAGATTATGGCTTTTTTGTACCTAAAGATGCCGGGGGTAAAACAGCAGTAGTAGAAGGTAGAGCTTATGTAGATTCAGTATCCGTAGCCACGCTACGCCACTATGCAGAAGATGCCGGAAAATCAGAAGAAGAAATTAAGTCAATCACTAAACCAGAGGTACGCCTCTCTTTTATCGCAGATGGCGTAATCCTAAAAGACTAAATGATGTTGTTGCCCGCTAAATGCGGGTTTTTTTATGCAAAAAACATTATAAGTATTATCCTGTATTTTTGCGAAAATATGCCAATTACACTTTCCTACGCTGTATATTTGCAGCCTAATAAAAAATAACATTAACCTGTTCGTAAAATTAGTGCAATATGATCATCGGAGTTCCTAAGGAAATCAAAAACAACGAAAACCGAGTAGGTCTAACGCCTGCCGGTGTTAAGGAATTAACCAAGCAAGGACATACTGTAAAAGTACAGCACACTGCAGGAGAAGGTAGTGGCTTTACAGATGATCTTTACGAATCTGCCGGAGCTAGTATACTGCCAGATATTGAGTCTGTGTATGCTGAGGCAGAAATGATAGTAAAAGTTAAAGAGCCTATTGAGCCTGAATATAAGCTCATTAAAAAAGACCAACTGGTTTTCACCTATTTCCACTTTGCTTCCAGTGAAGCACTCACTAAAGCTATGATTGAGACTGGGGCGGTTTGTCTGGCCTACGAGACAGTAGAGCTTCCCGATCGTAGCCTTCCTCTTTTAGTACCTATGTCTGAGGTAGCTGGTCGTATGGCTATTCAGCAGGGTGCCAAGTATCTGGAAAAACCGCTGAAGGGCCGTGGAATCCTCTTGGGAGGTGTTCCAGGGGTTAAGCCTGCCAAAGTCCTGATTTTGGGAGGTGGTATAGTAGGTACTCAGGCAGCAAAAATGGCTGCTGGTTTAGGTGCAGATGTTACTATCATGGATACTAACCTGACACGTCTACGCTACTTATCTGATATTCTTCCTGCTAATGTTTCTACCATGATGTCCAATGAGTACAACATTAGGGCTATGCTGGGGCAGGTAGACCTTATCGTAGGTGCGGTACTTATACCCGGAGCTAAAGCCCCTAAGCTTATTACCAGGGATATGCTCAAAGATATGCAAGCTGGTGCAGTATTGGTAGATGTTGCGGTAGATCAGGGTGGGTGTATAGAAACCTGCACTCCCACTACACACGAAAACCCAACCTTTATCATCGACGATGTAGTACATTACTGTGTGGCAAACATGCCGGGTGCAGTACCCTACACTTCTACTATTGCTCTTAACAATGCAACATTGCCATATGCCCTTCAGTTAGCTAACTTAGGCTGGGAAAAAGCTTGTGCGCAGATAGAGCCATTAAAGAAAGGCCTCAATGTGGTGAAGGGAGATGTAGTATATCAGAGTGTGGCAGAGGCTTTTGATATGCCTTTTGTGCCTGTAGAGAAATACATCAATAATTAACACCAGAGTTCCGATAATATACTAAAAGGTAAGGGCTTCGCTCTTACCTTTTCTTTTACTGATCTAGGCACAAATTTCTTCATAGGTGGGTAAAGACTCCATAAAAGAGAAGGTTTTAGCCTGATGGTTAATCTGGCAGCAATAATGGTCAAGCCCATTGGAGATTAGCAGGTAATCAGCCTTGAGTGTACCATTGTAGATAGATGATTGCTCAAACACTTTCTGGCTTAGAGCCACTTTAAAAGATTTACACTCAACAATCAGTACCGGAGCCCCTTTCCGGTTATAAACTACAACATCTGTCCTTTTAGCCAGACGGTTGTATTTGAGCCCCCCTTCTACCTGGATAAGAGATTTTGGACAAGATAAATGATTGATCAGTAAATGAATAATATGCTGCCTTACCCATTCTTCAGGGGTTAATGCAACGTATTTCTTCCTGATTACGTCATAAATCACGAGTTTTCCTTGTACTTTTTGTACTTTGTAAGCAAAGGGTGGTAAGTTTAAGGGCGTCATTGTTCAAATCTATTGATATATTTTTTCTGATAAAAATAGCAGAATGAAAGATAAACAATCTATCGTACAGGACTGGCTGCCGCGTTATACTGGCACGGCACTGGATACATTTGGTGAGTATATCCTGCTGACTAACTTTTTTAATTATGTAGAAATGTTTGCTACCCAGTTTGAGGTAGAGATTAAAGGTATAGGCAGGCCCATGCAAACTGCTACTGCCAATAATATTACCATTATCAATTTTGGTATGGGTAGCGCAAATGCTGCTACCGTTATGGATCTGCTTTCTGCCATCAAGCCCAAAGCCGCGCTATTTCTTGGTAAATGTGGTGGCCTAAAAGAGAAGACGCAGGTAGGAGATCTGATTTTACCAATTGCTGCCATTCGCGGAGAAGGTACAAGTGACGATTATATGCCGCCAGAAGTTCCTGCACTGCCCTCATTCAGGTTGCAACGAGCCGTTTCTTCCATGATCAAAAAGCATGAGTTAGATTACTGGACGGGTACTGTCTACACGACTAACCGACGCGTGTGGGAGCATGACAAGGACTTTAAAAAGTACCTTAAAAAAATTAGAGCACTAGGGATAGATATGGAGACGGCTACATTATTTATCGTAGGTTTTGTTAATAAAATTCCGCACGGTGCATTACTTTTGGTATCCGATTTACCCATGATTGCAGAGGGCGTTAAAACTGAAAAGAGCGATGCTGAAGTAACAAGTCGTTTTGCCGCCAAACATGTGCAAATTGGTATAGACTCTTTACTAGAGCTGATTAATTCTGGCGAATCTGTCAAGCATCTTCGTTTTGAGTAATATTTAATTTTGAACACACACAACCAGTTTATTCCTACCACATGCTTTCTATTTTTTGGCAGCAAATTATTGTACTGGCTAGTATACTCCTGCTATTTGTTTTTATTTATAAAGAATGGGTAAGGCCATCGTTAGGGTTTCTGGTTGTAGTACTCCTGTTTGTCGTACTGGGCATATTGGATCCCGAAGAAATGCTGTCAGGCTTTTCTAATCAGTCTATAGCTAGTATTGTACTATTAATCCTGATTAGTGCCGCTTTAAGAAAAAACTTTCAGGTAGAGGCTGTATTAGAGAGCATCTACAAACTGGGTAAACGGCAGGCCGTATTAAGCTACCGCTCCTTTCTGCTTCGTATGATGGTACAGGTAGCCGTATTTTCATCGTTTATAAACAATACGCCTATCGTTGCACTAATGACCCCTTTCGTATTCAACTGGGGTAAGCGCAATAATGTATCCCCTTCCAAACTCCTTATTCCTCTGTCTTACGCCACTATTATGGGAGGAATGCTTACAATTATTGGTACCTCTACTACTCTTGTTCTGAATGGTTTTATGATGGATTTTGGTATCAACTCCCTAAACGCGCTTGACCTGCTTCTCATTGGGGGGGCGGTGTGCTTTACTGGGGTATTGCTTATTAGTTTTATAGGTTACCGCCTTTTGCCTAATAACACAGATATATTGGAGAGCTTTAGCAAAAACAAACGTGAGTACCTGGTAGAAACCATATTAGACGACAACTCACCCTTACAGGGTAAAACGGTAATGGAGGCAGGCTTAAGAAGCCTAAAGGGAGTATATCTTGTTGAGATTATTCGTAAAGGAAAAACTCTCTCCCCGGTTGAGCCTTCGGAAAAGATTGAGAAAAATGATGTGCTCATCTTTGCCGGAGATACTGATAATATAGTAGAACTGCTGAATAACGAAAGAGGGCTGGCACTACCAAAACCTGCTGATACTCGTAACGAAGATAAAGTGAACGTAGTAGAAGCCGTAGTGGGAACCAATTCCAGTTTAGTGGGACGTACACCCAAGCAAGTGGAGTTTAGGAAACGCTATGATGCAGCTATTGTAGCAATACATAGAAATGGAGAGCGACTGAGTGGTAAAATAGGGGATATACATCTTAGTCAGGGGGATTTACTGCTTCTGTATTCTGGTAAGAATTTTAAAGACAAGGCTGATCTATATAGAGACCTCTTTATTATATCTCAGCTCAAAGAGTTTTTGAGGCCAAACAGGAGAAAGGTTACTTCTTTTCTGATTGTGGCGCTAAGTGCTATAGCTATGGTAGTTTTTGGCTACTTTACCTTATTTGTTTCGCTACTAATCATATTTGCTATCATGATTACCCTTAAGATGATTTCTATTCGGGATATCAAAAATGAAATAGACCTAAATATGATATCTATACTGGTATTTTCCCTTGCTTTGGGCCAGGCGATTATTAAAACGGGTAGTGGCGATTTGCTTGCGCAGGGTATCCTGGATCTTACTCAAAACCTGGGGACTATCGGTGTGCTTAGCACGCTATTGGTAATTACTACCATTCTTACGTCTTTTATTACTAATGTGGGAGCCGTTTCTATTATGTTCCCTTTAGCTTATGCTGTAAGTAATAATCTAGGAATAGAAGGCATGCCCTTTTACCTTGGTATTGCCTATGCGGCTTCCGCTGCCTTTATTACCCCTATTGGCTATCAGACAAACCTGATTGTTTACGGACCCGGTGGTTATACCTTTCGCGACTTTATGAAGATAGGCTTACCAGTCACTATTGTTTATTTGCTTACAGTACTCTTTATGATCAGGATGATTTATCCTGATATATTTTAGATACAGCGGAACTTAGTCGCAACTCATAAGCCCAGTTATGTCAGCCCTCTGATATCAGAATAAGTAAGCTCTTTACCGAGACTAGATCCATACAACTTAATTTAAATCTGATGATGGGGGCAAATCAGGAGAGGGTTCCTGTAAGTTATCGTATTGCTAAGCGCATAAAAAAAGCCATTCGGTAACCCGAATGGCTCATTAATTAGTATGCAAGCTTATTTACATCTGTACATTAGCTTCTGGAACAGAAGTGTAAAGAACTTTAAGAGCATTAGCGTTTCTTAGTTCTTGCTGTACATCTGATACGATACCCATTTTCGCTTCTTTATCCACTTTCATGGCCATGGTTATCTGGTCTCTTTCAGCTTCACTCAGTTTATCCTTTTCTTGGTTAACAAACTGTACAATGCCTTCAGGCTCTATCAGTACATCGTTTACCTGTATTTTAGGCTCAGAACCATAACGGTCTGTTTCCTTAGGCTGTCCAATGTAGATGTAACTTACCAAAGACTTCTTCTCCAGCTTACTCAGCTGCTCTGCTTTAGGAATACGCTGAAGCACCAATAAGTCAGTCTCTCTAAGTACTGTTGTTACCATAAAGAAGAACAACAGCATGAAAATAATATCTGGAAGGGCAGAAGTTGGTATCTCCTGGCTTGCAGAGGTTTTCTTCTTAAACTTTGACATATTAATTACCTCCTGTTTTACTAGGTTCTGCAATAGAGATCTGCATAGGAATCTTTTTTCTTAACTCATCGTAGCGGTCCTGAACACTTGGCTCAGCATCGTTTATGTTACGAACCAGCTCTGCAGTAATGCCTAGCTCAGCGGCATATATTTCGTAATATGCTCCTTTAAGCTCATCATATACCTCAATGAACTTCTCATACCCGGTACCACGGTCAGTCTTAAAAGACACTACTGCATCAAGGGGGCTTTCAGATAGTTCAGGGTTTCTATCATAATTTAGAACAAACTCCTTCACTTTTTCTTTAAGCTGATCAGTATTATCCATAGGCTCACCTTCTACCAGCATTGCGTCCTGAGAGTTAAGCAAAACCTTAAAGATATTCCGCTCATTGAATTTTACTTCTGGCGGAGGCTCATTAGGATCTTGCTTAGGAGGGAGGCGGATAGCCAGACCCTTATCCGACGCAATTGTAGTAGTTACCAGGAAGAATATTAACAGAAGGAAGGCAATGTCGGCCATAGAGCCGGCATTAACTTCTCCTGCGTTTCTTTTCTTTCTAGCCATAATTACTTGAAAATTTTGTTGATTTCAGTAAATACGATGCTTACTAGTGCTAAGCCGATTAAAAGATACATGGTGATAAGGGCTCCACCGATAAGCTTCGAGGACGAATCTGTGATACCAAATTTGGTGTACACTGTGTTTACTTCATCACCGGAGATAGAGTATCCGATGAAGAATACAATTGCAATACCTATCAAGCCAACTACAGTTCCTAAAAGTGCTTTAGGATTTGATAGTGCGCTGATCAAAGGTAGAATAATCGCTAATACAAGAGCTAAACCGGCCAGTATGTAGGCGGCGTATAGCCCGTATGTTGAAACAAACTCTGCCATATGAAATTTTTTGCTTGATTAGAGTTGATTAAAATTACTTCTCAATTCTTGCGCTAGTTCCACCAGTAGTAAGCTTGTGCTTAACTAAAAGGTCAACTAAAGCGATAGAAGCATCCTCCATAGAGTTAACCAAGCTATCAATTTTAGAAACGCAGTAGTTGTAGAATAATTGAAGGATAATTGCAACGATAAGACCAGCAACTGTAGTTAAAAGTGCAACCTTAATACCACCCGCCACAAGCGAAGGAGAGATATCACCAGCTGCTTCAATAGCATCAAATGCACCGATCATACCAATTACTGTACCCATGAAACCAAGCATAGGAGCAATAGCGATGAAAAGAGATATCCAAACCAATCCTTTTTCAAGGCGTCCCATTTCTACAGATCCGTAAGAGATAATAGACTTCTCTACCATATCAATACCTTCTGACATTCTCATAAGACCCTGAGTAAAGATAGAAGCTACTGGACCGCGAGTATTCTTGGTTACGTCTTTAGCTGCTTCAACACCACCGCTGTTAAGAGCATCTTCTACTTTAGCTAACAGTTTCTTAGTGTTAGTTGTAGCCATGTTCAAAGTGATAATTCTTTCTATAGCGATAGCAAGACCCAGGATAAGGCAAAGAAGTACAGGAGACATAAATTTCCAGTCACCCTCGATAAACTTCTGCTTTACTGCCTGGTGGAAAGACTGCTCTTCCATGCTCTCAACCAAATCCTCATCAACCTCAGAGGTAGCGGCAGGAGTAGCAGCTTCTACTTCCGCAGTTTCTTCCATAGCTGTAGAATCTTCAGCCATTTCAGTCGTGTCAGCTTCCGTTTGATCCTGAGCTAAAACTAGTTTAGAATCACTGAAGGTCAGGAGGCCAGTTACTAATAATAAAGCGAATAACTTTTTCATAACGTGTTTAGTAGTCTGTTGTAGTGATTAATTAAAGTTAGTTAAAATTTATTGATGAAAAATTGAAAACATATGGTGGCGGAGAGGGCGGGATTCGAACCCGCGGTACCCCGGTGGGGGCACACTCACTTTCCAGGCGAGCACCTTCGACCGCTCGGTCACCTCTCCAAAAAGCTTATTATAAGCCAGAACTGTACTTTTTTTATAAATAGTGTTACCTACAAATAAATCAATAATATATACTATATGCAAGTTTTAAGTTTAAATCGTATGGAAAAATAGATGTACATAAAATACAGAGAATATACTTAGTGTGTATCTTTGTTTATCTATAAAAATATCGCATGTAGCTTCGACAAATGTCAATAAAAAAAAGAATTAAGTACTAATCTTACTAAAAAATAAGTCACTTTTTGTAATGTTTTTCCTCTAATTACTAGCATTTCAACGGACTCTCAATTGTACTTTAGTAAGTTTCTCCACAAATAGGAACAGGGAGTAGTCGTCGTACATCTTCCGGCTTAGGTTCTTTGCCCAGCAAAAACATCATCTTGGTAACCGCAGCTTCGGTGGTCATATCTTTGCCGCTTACTACCCCTATATCTTCTAATGATCTGCTGGTTTGGTATCGCCCCTGTATTACTCTTCCGCCACTGCATTGCGATATATTCAGGATGGTTACTCCCCGCTCAATTGCATCTGAGAGACTGTCCAGCATAAAGGTGTCGGTAGGTGCATTACCAGCACCAAATGTCTCCAGTACTACACCTTTAATATCAGGAATTTGCAAAATACTTTCTACTGCTCTACGGCTAATACCTGGGAACAGCTTTAGTATGGCTACGTTAGCATCCAGCTTGCTATGGTATATCAGTTTGCTATCCCTCTCATATGGTTTAATGGCCGATTGGTTATAGTCAATGACTACGCCGGCTTCGGCTAATACTGGATAGTTCTCTGATTCAAAGGCATCAAAATGAATGCTTTGTCGCTTACTGCTTCGGTTCCCCCTAAGAAGTAGGTTTCCAAAATAAATACATACTTCTGGCACTACGGGCTTACCATCTCGGTACTCGCTGGCTATTTCCAGTGCGGTAATAAAGTTTTCGTGAGCATCCGATCTTTTAGAACCAATGGGCAGCTGAGCGCCGGTAAAAATAACGGGTTTGTTGAGTCCTTCAAGCATATAACTTACTGCCGAGGCACTATAGGCCATAGTATCTGTACCATGTATAACTACAAAGCCATCGTAACGACGGTAGTTTTCATGAATGATATAAGCCAAATCAACCCAGTGCTCAGGACGTATGTTGGCAGAGTCTACCAGTTCAGGAAATGAGATTACCGTGATGTGTATATTAAAGCTCTGAATTGAGGGTACCTTCTCTACGATTCTGGAAAAGTTAAAGGGCATCAGGGAGCCTCTCTCATCATAAGACATGCCTAACGTACCCCCGGTGTATATAATAAGTACTGCTGCTTTAGGTTGACTTGGAGAAGCAGTATTGATATTTACAATTTTATAATTTTGACTTTCCATAATCTGATGCTAGAAGAAGGGCAAAAATACAATTAAAATGAATTAAATAACGAAAGAGCGTTGGAAGTTGTACGTTCAGCTATGGTTTTAAGATCCACTTTGTAGTATTCCGCTATTTTTTCTGCTATATGCGGAATGAAGGAAGGCTCATTTCGTTTTCCTCTTTTAGGTACTGGGGCCAGATAAGGGCTGTCTGTTTCTAATACAACCATATCCATATCAATTTCAGGAATTACCTGGTCCATATTTGCGTTTTTAAAGGTAGATACTCCTCCCAGACCTACGAGAAATCCTGCTTCTTTAATTCGCTGTGCTTCGTCAACTGTACCGGTAAAGCAATGGAATATGCCTTTAAGTTTTTCGTCTTTCAACTCTTCTATCAGATTTATAGAGTCTTCAAAAGAGTCTCGGTTGTGAATGACTATGGGTAGCTCGTACTTTTTTGCCCACTCTATTTGTATACGAAAAGCCTCCTTCTGCTGCTCTGCAAAAGTGGTATCCCAGTAGTAGTCCAGCCCAATTTCACCTACAGCAGCAAATGCTCTTTTGCCCAGCCACTCTTCTACTATATATAGCTCTTTCTCAAAATCTTTTTTGACAGAAGTAGGGTGAAGGCCCATCATAGAAATACATTGCTGCGGATGCCTCTCTTCTAACTCCATCATGCCATCAATAGAAGTGTGATCTATATTAGGCATATAAATTTTTTCTACTCCGGCCTCTTCGCAACGTGCCAGAGTATCTCGTATATCGTCTTTAAATTTCTCATCATATATATGAGCGTGGGTATCTATAAAGGTCATAAGTTCAGGTTTAATGTTTTGCTCTACTATATAAAGATGCTACAAACCAATGAAGTAAAAGTAGAGAAGCCAAGTAATACGCTTATTATTGTTTGTGCTTCTAATACTGTCGGCCTTTCCAGCTTGTTTTTAAGGGTAGCAAATAAATGACTATCGTAAGTATGGTTAATATGCCTGCGTAGAGCTCATACAAAAAAAGATAACGCGCGAGGCGGGAACGAAATTTTTTGCTCAGCTTTAATTTTCTTTCTACCTGCATAATAAATATACTTTGCAGCGCTACTTTGCTAAGCCACATGCCTACTCCTAGTAACGGATGGGTAAAGAGTAAAAATAATATCAGTGGAAAAAAAAGAGCCTGCAAAAAAAGAATACTCACTATGGATAAAGGCAGCCGTATAGCGCCATGCATCCAGCGGCGGCGTTGCTGTAGTAGTTCTTGCCAGCTACGCATAGGTTGGGTAAAAGCTATAACTTTAGAGTCTACCACATTACGAAAACTGAAGCCTTTTCCAGTGATTTCGTGTAGAATCTGAAAATCTTCTGTGATGGAAAATGGGAGCTTTTCATAGCCTCCACTTGCATAGTAGGCGGGGCGATACATCATCATATTGTTGCCCATCGTTGCAATAGGCATACCCCAATCGCTGGCTACTTTTACCATACCCAGCGCAAACAGCCAGTCTATACGCTGTAACTCCCCCCAGCTACTTTTGCCATCTACCAGAGTAATGCCTGTAACCACTCCAATCTCTTTAGTCTTAGGCTTAGCCTGCCAGCTTTGTACCATCCCTCTCATCCAGTAGGGCTGCACTTGTACATCCGCGTCGGTTACAAGCAGTAAGTCCGGAGCTTCTTCACTAGAGTTTGCTGCTGCTACCAGCTGTGCGATAACGTTGGCTTTTGCTTTAGCTTGCCCAACTTTTTTAGTAATGTTGATTACCTTAACTCTGGGGTCTTTTTTGCTAAAGTCTTTAGCAACTTCTAAGGTATTATCTTCTGAGGCATCATTACCAATCCAGATACTAAAACTTGGGTAGTCCGATGCTAAAAGGTGCTCCAGGCAACTGGAGAGCAAAACCTCCTCATTGCGCACTGCCAATAAAACTGCAACGGGCGGTACCTCTTCCAGCAGAGGCTTAGGAATTGCCTGTAGCTCATAATGCAGCACTTTACTCTCTGATGCTTTTGACGAATATGCACGAAAGTTAAAAGCCCAGAAAAAGAGTAGTAATACGTCTGCTACAATTGTAAGAGAAGTCAATATTAAAACTACAACGATTAGCGTGTTCATTAGAGTGCGCTAAATTGAAAGCCTGCCTGAGCAAAGTGATCCAAATAACGGGGAAGCACAAACTTTAAGTTTTTTGCAGCTTTGCGGCTATCATGAAAAATAATAATGGTGCCGGGTACAGTATGGCGAATACATTTGTTCAGGCACTTTTCGGCTGCAAAGCGTGGGTTATAGTCTCCCGACAAAATATCCCACATAACTATATGGTACTCATTTTTGAGAATTTTGATTTGAGAGCGTGTGATTTTGCCATAAGGTGGACGAAAAAGAGGTTTGCCTATATCATTTGTATACCGCTCCTGACTTTGGCGGCAGTACATAATGTTTTGCAGGTAATGCTCATTATCAGTTTTCCACCCATTTAAATGATTAAATGTATGGTTGCCGGTACGATGGCCAGCATCCAAAACCTGCTGGTAAACCTCTGGGTGGCGCTCAATATTATCGCCTACGCAGAAAAAGGTAGCTTTGGCCTGGTATTCAGCTAACACATCAAGCACATAAGGAGTGATTTTGGGGATGGGGCCATCATCAAAAGTGAGATAGATCTGTTTGCCTCCTTCCTGCTTTTGGTCCCAGATTAAGTCAGGGTAGAAGAATTTAAGCAGAGGCGGTGTTTTAAAGAAATTCATACAACCTCTGCTAGTCCAGTAATATTTTTTGGTTATGCTGAGTGTTTACCATCACCGACAAAAATGTAATATCGTCGTGGTACTCGCTCCCTCCGCTAAACTCTTCCAGTTCTTTAAAAAGAAGCTTATGAATATCCCGCAGGTCATGATCAGAGTAGCGTATCAAAAACTCCTGCAGGCGTTGTATGCCAAATTCCTCTTCCTGAGCGTTAAAAGCTTCAGTTAGCCCATCGGTATATGCAAAGAGCATAAAGTTATCTACCCCCTCTACCCGACCTTCGTTCAGGAATGGGAGCGGATGAAAGCTGCCCAGCATCACTGTGCCTTTATCCATCAGGTGAGCTTGCTTTTGCGCGTCAATCATAAGAGGAGGGGTATGCCCGGCATTAACGTAGCGGATCACTTTCTCTTCCTGATCGTAAATGGCTACAAAGAATGTGATAAAGTTTTCGCCATTGGCACTCTGCATCACCTGGTAGTTAAGCTCAGAAATAATTTCGTTCAGGTTCATGGTTTGTCGTACAATGGTGCGGAGTGCCGCCTGAAAGTTTGACATTAGAATCGCCGCAGGCATACCCTTACCAGATACATCGGCAATACAGAAAAGCAGGTGCTGGTCGGTGAGCTTAATGAAATCGTAATAGTCGCCACCGACAGAGTGGTGCGGCATATAGCTAGCCTCTACCTGCAATCCTTTTTGCTGAGGTAGTTCTTTAGGAAAAAGAAACTGCTGCACCTGGCGGGCAATCTCCATCTCTTTACGGATAGCTTCCTGAGCAAGCTGGCGACGGGCTAGCTTCTTGTTCTCAATAGCTACTATAATAATATTGCTTAAGGCTTGTATAAAGGTAGTGCCAATTTCAGCCGACTGCCCTTCTATTTCTTTTTGTAGCCCCCCTAAAAAGACCAGCGAAAGCATACGGTTTTTATGTGAAACTGGAATCACGATGTCAAACTCATCAAAAAAGCCGGGATCTTTCAGCTCTTCTACCTTTGTAATCTGGCTGATAGGCAAGAAGTGCTCATTAAGCATAATGTTGGTAAAGCTGACTTCTGTTCCAAAGTTAGTTTTACACTCCCAGTGGTCAGGGGCTTCCTCTTCCTCAATTAATACATATAATGCAAGCTTTTGAATATTAAGGTTAGCACGCAGGGTAAAGTTGAAGATTTTGTAAAGAGAATCTTCTGACAAATTATTGTTGATTGCCTGTGTTACCTCCAGCAGCGAGTTCAGTTCTAGCTCCTTGAGCTCATATTGTGTCCTGAGTAGTGTGTTTACGTCCATGTATTCCTCCACAGCAAGGCCTTCAACTGCTTATGCTGTTATTTCTTGCCGGTAAAAAGTGTGTTCACTCATTACAAAATTAACATTTTAGTGCAAAAAGAAAATTGTACTTCTTACAAGCTTGAGCATCATGATAAAAAAGGCAGAAGGGTGTTCGCTCCTGTGACAGGGGTGTACGCCAGAGGACACTTGAATATATGTTCATTTGTGTCAAGGGTTTGAATATCAGTAGATTACGTTTTTGGCATATCATTGGCCTTTAGGGATATCAAATAACATTAACTTTTTTATTAACCCTAATTTCAGAAGTCATGAAAGCAATTACCAAAACTCTAACCCTAGCATTAGTAGCCATATTTGTAAGTATAAGCGCATTTGCTAATGTAAAAGTGGATAAAACAACAGAAAAAGCAAGGCAGGCTGTAAACTCCGCCAGCCCCGATGACTGGCATACTTATGCGATATCAGCAGAGAAGTGTATCAAGAAAAATGTAAACCTCAAAGAAGCTTCCGAATGGATCAAAAAGTCAGTAGAGATTAAAGAGACTTCTTATAACCTAAAAGTGCTGGGCGACTACTATGCTAAAAATAAGCTCCCTCAGAAAGCAGTAGAGGCCTATAGTAAAAGTATACGTTTAGGTAAAATGGAAGATAGCAACTATACCGATAAAGCCACTCAGGATAAAATCGTAAAGCTAGTTAAGCAGTTAGGTTAGTTTATTGGTAAGCAGATGAAAGAGGCTCCTACGGGAGCCTTTTTTTATTTGCCATACTGTATTTTGCCACAACTCTGATGAAAATTAGTATCATTGGCAAAACCATTTACTATGATAAGACCCTTTCTCTTTACTGCCTTTCTCTTTTTCTTAACCTTTAGTAGCTATGCACAGCAGAAGCACAACCCTGCTGTAAAAGAGTTTGGCGGAATCTATGATATACCGGAGGCGGACAAGCGTCCAGATCCTCAATTGGAATACAAGCTTGTTATCGATCTCACAGAGGGAGCCGAAACATCCGAAGAAGTAAATCGTGCACTCAATAATATCGCTCGTACTCTTAATCTGCATGTACAGGGTGGGGTGCCCATAGAAAACATGAAAGTAGCAGCGGTAGTACATAGTGCAGCTACACCATTGGTTTTGTCTAATAACGCTTACCGTAAAGAGTTTGGAGTAGATAATCCTAACGATCAGCTGATTCAGGCATTAACTGATGCAGGAGTAGAGCTGTATGTATGTGGTCAGTCTCTTATTGGGCGTGGCTATGCTCAGGAGCCACTGCACCCAGATATCAAAGTCTCTTTTTCTGCTATGACACTACTCACCGAATACCAACTCAAAGGTTATGCTTTGCTCAAGTTCTATTAAAGAAAAAAGTCGCTCCGTTGTGGAGCGACTCTATACTTAAATTACTCAGCTTTCCTTTTTTTAGGCTAGGCATCAGTCTCCTCTTTGAGTAGCTTATCCATTAGGATATTAAAATCTTCTACAAAGCGCTCGTAGTAAACGCCCGTACCTGGCCCACTAAAGCCGGTATGTATATTTCTAACCTCTCCTTTTTTATCAATAAAGATTGTCGTAGGAAAAGACATGACGCGATTGAGCATGGGTAGTGTTTTCGCGGCTTCCTCTTTGTCAGAGGTGCCTGCGATCAGAAAATCGTAACCCACATCTAGCTTTTCAATCATTTTTTTTACCCGGCTACTGGCATAGTCAAAATCGTCTTTTTGCTCGTAAGCTAGTCCTATTATCACTACAGGCTCCTCCTGATGTTGACGATACCAATCAGCTAAAAATTTAGTCTCGTCCATACAGTTGGGGCACCAGGTACCAAAGAGCTGTACAATCACTACTTTGTTCTGATACTTTTCATCGCTTAGCGAAACACTTTTGCCTTCCAGATCAGGAAAGCTAAAGCTTAGCTGGTCGTAGCCCTCTTTCAAATAAGTTAGTTTATTGGCATCAGGTAGCTCAGCCTCGGCATTAGGTTTGGCTGTCCATTCTGTGTGGTAGCTTTTCCCAGACCAAAAGTCGCCCTTCAGGCTATTATCTTCCTGCATGCGAGCTTCAAAAAGAAAAGCATGTTCACCATCAAAAGCACTAAGTTTCATGGTGCTTCCTTCTACATTTCCCTCCAGAAAACGATAGTCGCCTGTGGCAGTAAGGAATGAGCCCTGCACCCGGCTGCCGTTCTGCTTAAATATGCCTACGGAGATGATAGAATCATCTGCGAACTGCACTTCCCACTTTCCTCCAAAATCCTGATAATTTTCTGTGTCTTCTTTAGCAAAGCGATAATTTTCCCCCTGCTGCGCACTAAAAGGGAGGCGATAGTCTTCAGCGTAGTTTTTAATAAAGTGGCCCTCAAGTTTTCCCTTTTTTACCACCGCGCTAATCTGCGTATCAAAAAAATTCATAGGTATAGTCAATGAATCGCCTTCCAGTTCTACTTCATCAATCAAGAGTCGTTCTTCACCATTGATCAGCTGTACACTGTAGTTGCTACTGTCGGTCTGGCTCAACTCAAAAGTAAATGGAAGCATTTGACCTTGTACATTAAGCTCCGCACGCCAGATTCCTTCCTCCAGAACCGGAGTTTCTGAGCCGGTCTGAGGGCTGTTGCAAGCTGAAAAAAGGAGTGCGAATATGCTTATATATGTAAGAAAAATATGATACATTGGGTGGGTAAATTTGCTCATTTTGTAGTAATCTGATAGTTTAAAACTGAGAAATAGATACGTTAAGACGCGCCAAAAAGATGATATAAAAGTAAGAAATTCACCGAGGTTGAATTGGATTGTGATTATTTTTTTGCTTTGGGCTCTTCTGCATCTCACACCTTGCCGGGTCCAAAAATCTAATACTAATATAGATTCTTTTTCCCCCTGCAAAACCAGCAATGGGGCGGGTATCCAATAACCCTTGTTATCAAAAACTTACCTAAGTGATAACATGAAATAATAAATAATAACATATGTTAGATTAAAGTGTCATTTTGTACTTTTAATAAGTATAATGCCCAAAAACCCCTAAAAACGTAAGATTTAGAGGTAAAAAATTGTAAAAAAGCGTGGTAAAAAGTGGGAAGAAGTGGAGGAAGTTATCATAACTTTTATTAAGTTTGTTTCAGATAGCAGTTTTCTTTGACGTTTATTACATGGCAATATTCACCGGTGAGTACGAATGCAAGATGGACGCCAAGGGGCGGCTTTTGCTTCCTGCCAAGGTTAAAGCAAAACTGCCCGAGTGCTCTAAGCATGAGATTGTACTTAGTCAGGGTTTTGAACCTTGTCTAATTATCTACACCATCGATGAGTACAACAAGGTTTACGAAAAGTTCTCTTCGCTGAGTAGTTTCAATGAGGAGCAAAGAAGACTGCAACGAAATTTTTTTAGAGGGAGTGTGGAAGTAGAGTTGGACAACATGGGGAGATTTTTAATACCCCGACGAATGGCACAGTATGCACGCCTCGGACGAGAGGCGATAATAGCAGGAAATGGTAAAGTGCTGGAAATTTGGAATCCAGTAACCTATGATGATTACCTGATTAACGATCCGGTAGAGTATTCTGATTTAGCGCAAAAGCATTTGCATAAAGAACACAATGGTAACACCGACGAAAGCGATGTATCATAAGCCAGTATTTCTAAAAGAAAGTGTAGACGGCCTGGTATGGAAGCCCGGAGGAACCTATGTGGATCTTACCTTCGGTGGGGGTGGGCATAGCTCAGCCATACTAGAGAAGCTGGAGGGCGGAAGGCTCTTCGCTTTTGATCAGGATCAGGATGCGGCCGCCAATGCAGAAGGCATGGCGCTCACTTTTATTCAGTCAAACTTCAGGCATCTGAAGCGCTACCTAAAACTACATGGTGTAAGCCAGGTGGATGGTATTCTTGCCGATCTTGGTGTTTCGTCTCATCAGTTTGATGTGCCGGACCGCGGCTTCTCCACTCGCTTTGAGGCTGAGTTGGATATGCGCATGGATCAGCAGGGACAGCGTACCGCAAAGGAAGTTGTAAACAAATATAGCGAGCGCGAGCTCCATCAGCTTCTGGGAATGTACGGCGAGGTAAAAAATGCCAGAACTTTAGCGCAGGCTATTGTAGCTGCCAGAGTAAACCATCCGATAGAAACGGTAGAAGAACTTAAGCAGGTATTAATCAAATTTGCACCAAAAGGCAGGGAGGCTAAATACTACGCACAGGTGTTTCAGGCGTTAAGGTTAGAGGTGAACGATGAAATTAAGGCGCTGGAAGAAATGCTGGAGCAGGCTGTTGAGCTGCTCGTGCCCGGTGGAAGGTTAGTAATTCTTTCCTACCATTCGCTGGAAGACAGGCTGGTAAAAAACATCATCAACAAAGGAAAACTATATGGAGAGGTAGAAAAAGATTTTTACGGAAACGCACAACTGCCTCTCAAAGCTGTAAACAAAAAGCCCCTGATACCCTCCGCTGAGGAGATCAAGGAAAACAGTAGGGCGAGAAGTGCAAAATTAAGAATTGCTGAAAAACGCTAAGCTATGAAAACAGCAGTAAAAAACAGGTATAAGATAAAAACAAAAGAGACCAAGCCTAAAGGCGAGAGTCTGTTCACCAAAATAGATAAGTTGCTGAAGGTAGATACTTCATTTGATAGTGGTCTGCCCGTACGCTTTGTGCCCTACGTACTCTTCTTTACATGCCTGGGCTTATTCTATATAGGTAACAATCATTATGCAGAAAAAACAATACGCAAGATCAACCGGCTGGAAGATGAGGTGGAAGACTTGCGTGCAAATTATACGACCCTTAAGGCTGACTACATGTTTGAAAGCAAGCAGTCTGAGGTAGCCAAAAGAGTAGAGAAAATGGGGCTGGAAGAAAGCGCCACACCCCCACATAAGATAATTATAGAAGAATAGTAGATAGTAGCGTGAGTATCAAAAGATCCATATTGCTCAGGGTTAGGATAGCCTTTTTGCTGGTTTTCCTCTTCGCATTAGCGATCTTCTTTCGCATGGCTGAAATTCAGTTTGTAGAAGGAGATAAGTGGAAGGCTATGGCAGAAGAGATTAACCTACAGTACAAGACGGTGCCTGCGGTAAGGGGTAACATCTATGCCGAAGATGGCAGCCTGCTGGCTACCTCTTTGCCATTCTATCGCGTAGCTTTTGATCCTTCTATTGCCAGCAATGAGCTTATGGAGTCTTCTATAGATTCGCTTTCATTGTTGCTGTCACGCTACTTCAAAGATCATCAGCCGGTGGAGTACAAGCGCAGAATCCTGAATGCTCGTGCTCGTAACCGCCAGTACATGATCCTCAACAGAAATAAGATTAATTACCTCAATAAAAAGGAGATGGAGAAATGGCCCATCTTTCGCGAGGGTAAATACAGAGGTGGGGTAATCTTTGAGAAAGTAAATGAGCGTTATAAGCCCTTTGCTTTTTTAGGGGCACGTACTATCGGGCATATCAACGAAAATAATAAAGGTGCCGGGCTGGAGTACAGTTTTAATGAGCAACTGGCCGGTAGAGATGGTAAAGGGTTGTTTCAGAAAATGGCAGGTAGCTATTGGCGACCTATATATGATGGTAGTGAGGTTAAGCCCGTTGCCGGTTATGATATTGTCAGTACTATAGATGTTAATATTCAGGATGTGGCTCAGTCATCCCTCATGAATGCACTCATAGAGCATGAGGCTGACTATGGTTTAGCAGTAGTGATGGAAGTGGCTACCGGGCAAATTAAAGCAATCTCTAACCTAACTCGCTATAGTAATGGTAATTATGGTGAGAGTTATAATTACGCTGTGGGCGGTCTTACTGAACCCGGCTCAACTTTTAAGCTCGCATCTGTAATTGCACTCATGGAAGAGGCTCAGCTCAGCCTTAACGATAGTATAGATGCTGGTGATGGACAGTTTGAATTTTACGATAGAGTGATGACTGACCATAAATACGGTGGTTATGGCATGATCAGCTTTAAAGATGCATTTGCTCAGTCTTCAAACATTGCAATATCACGTTGGGTTAACCATCACTTTGGACTTAAGCCGGAGCGCTTTATAGACTATATCCAGAGTATGGGACTAACCGATAGAGTAGGTTTTCAGATTAAAGGAGAGGGTACGCCCTATGTGAAACGCCCTGGAGACAAAAGCTGGAGTGGTGTTTCTTTACCCTGGATGTCTATCGGCTACGAGCTTAAGCTTACGCCTTTGCAGGTGCTTACTTTTTATAATGCGATTGCTAACCAGGGAAGAATGGTGCAGCCTATTATTGTAAAGTCAGTGAAGCAGGCCGATGATAAGGTGGAAGAGTATGAAAGTGTGGTGCTGAATGACAAGATATGCTCTCGCGAAACTCTGGAGAAAGTAAAGATTATGTTGGAGAGTGTAGTAGAATATGGTACTGCTAGCAATATTAAAAACGACTTTTACAAAATAGCAGGTAAAACGGGTACGGCGCAGAAGTTGAAAAACGGCCGCTACACTCGCAAATACTACACGTCCTTTGCAGGTTATTTTCCGGCAGATGCGCCCAAGTATAGCTGCATAGTAGTGATTGACAATCCTAAAGGCTTTCATCAGTACGGTAGTAGTGTAGCTGCGCCTGTCTTCAAAAATATTGCAGATAAAATATATGCGACTGATCTGGAGATACACGAGCCGCTTCCTCAGCAGTTTGCCAAAGAAGAAGGAGTATTTCCGGTAATTCAGGCAGGTAGGTATGATGACTTACAAACTATACTTGCCAACCTGGGTATTGAACATACTCCTACCGATGCTGCAGAATGGGTACGCGCCAAACGCGCAGGAAACAAAATTAACTGGAAAGAAAGTACTGCTTCCTACGAGTACATTCCTGATGTAAAGGGAATGACTATGAGAGATGCGATCTTTTTATTGGAAAATCGCGGTCTACGTGTCAGTTACCAGGGTAGTGGAAGGGTAATTAAACAATCTCAGGATCCGGGAGATAAAGTGATTAAAGGAAGCAAGATTATTTTACAATTAGGCTAGAAGATAAATGGCAATACTGAAAGACATATTATATAAGGTTTCCCTCCGCTCTGCAGTAGGCGATACTTCTATAGAAGTGACTTCTATTGCTTTTGACTCTCGCAAAGTAGAGGCTGGAAGCGCTTTTGTAGCGGTTAGCGGTACCCAGGTAGATGGGCATCAGTTTATGGCTCAGGCAGTGGAGAAGGGAGCGACCGCCATTATATGTGAGCAGATGCCAGAGACTCTGCAAGAGGGTGTTACCTATGTGCAGGTAGAAAATAGCGCAGAAGCTCTAGGTATCATGGCTTCTAACTTTTATGGTAATCCTTCATCGAAAATGAAGGTAGTGGGCATTACGGGTACCAATGGTAAAACCACGATAGTAACACTACTTCAGCAACTTTTTATTAAGCTGGGCTATAATACGGGCTTGCTATCCACCGTCAATAATAAAATTAACGACAAAATAATACCGGCTACCCATACTACGCCAGATGCGGTACAGCTAAATGCGCTCATGGCACAAATGGTAAAAGAGGGCTGTACGCATTGTTTTATGGAGTCTAGCTCGCATGCCATAGAGCAGAAAAGAATAGCTGGAATCCAGTATGCAGGTGCTGTGTTTAGCAACATTACGCACGATCATCTGGACTACCACCACACTTTTGAGAATTACATAAATGCCAAAAAGAAGCTGTTTGATGGCCTGCCATCCGACGCTTTTGCGCTGGTAAATTCTGATGATAAAAGAGGAAGCATTATGCTGCAAAATACCAAGGCAGCAAAGCATACTTTTTCTCTCAAGGGTGCCAGCGACTACAAAGCTAAAGTACTGTCTAATTCATTGCAGGGTTTGGAGATGGAAATTGGAGGAAAAGATATACCTTCGCAGCACGTTTGGTTCAAGCTGATTGGCGACTTTAATGCATATAATTTGCTGGCCGCCTATGGAGTAGGCATACTGCTGGGAGAGAACCCCGAAGACGTACTTACACAGCTTTCTGATGTTAACCCTGCTCGAGGGAGATTTGAGCAGGTGATTTCGCCCAATGGCATTACGGCTATTGTAGACTATGCGCATACACCCGACGCTCTTGAAAATGTACTGATGACCATTCAGAATGTGCGTACAAAGAACGAGCAGGTGATATGTGTGGTAGGCTGTGGTGGTGACCGCGATAAAACTAAACGACCTAAAATGGCGGCTATCACTACTCGCTATGCTGATAAGGTCATCTTTACTTCTGACAACCCAAGAAGCGAAGACCCAGATCAGATTATTGAAGATATGCGTGCTGGAGTAGGCTCCTCTAATTATAATAAGGTGCTGTCTATTACTAACCGTAAGGAAGCAATACGCACTGCCTGCATGATGGCGCAGGCAGGGGATATTGTGCTCGTAGCAGGTAAGGGACACGAAACCTATCAGGAGATTAATGGAGTTAAACACGACTTTGACGACTTTCAGGTCATAGAAGAAGTATTCGTGCAAATACAAAAAGGTAAGTAGCGCTTAAGCTCAAGCCCAAATAAAAGACTATGCTGTATTATTTGTTTGACTATCTGAATCACGAATTTGATCTGCCAGGGGCGGGGCTGTTTCAGTTCCTCTCTTTCAGAGCAGGTATGTCAATACTGTTATCTCTGATCATTACCATTACTTTTGGTAAGCAGCTCATCAATATGCTACACAGAAAGCAGGTGGGTGAAGAAATCAGAGATTTAGGGCTTGAAGGACAAATGCAGAAGAAAGGTACTCCTACTATGGGTGGGCTTATCATTCTGGCCGCTATTATTATTCCTACTTTGCTATTTGCACGTCTGGAAAATATTTATGTCATATTGGTGCTGGTCGTTACTGTATGGATGGGGCTTGTAGGCTTTCTGGATGACTACATTAAAGTATTCAAAAAGAATAAAGAAGGACTGGCTGGTCGCTTCAAAATTGTGGGTCAAGTAGGTTTGGGCCTCATTGTAGGGCTTACGCTTATCTTTCATGAAGATGTAGTAGTGCGTGAGTTTGACGAGAAAGTGCTGGAAACTATTTCGTCCTCAGATAATCCGGCTATGGATATACCGGCGTCTGCCTATGAAGATGTTCGTGCTACCAAAACTACTATCCCCTTTGTAAAAGGAAACGAAGCCGATTATAACAACTTTATTTCCTTTATCACCTTTGGGCTGATACAGGTAGACGACCGCTTTACCTGGATCATTTACCTGACCATAGTTACATTTATTATTACGGCGGTGTCTAACGGAGCAAACATTACAGATGGAATAGACGGGCTGGCTGCCGGCTCTTCGGCCATTATTGGTATTGCCTTAGCCATCTTTATTTATGTGTCTGGTAACCTGCGCTTTTCGCAGTACCTTAATATTATGTACATACCAGGTTTGGGTGAACTGGTAATTTTTACCACTGCCTTTGTAGGGGCCTGTGTAGGCTTTTTATGGTATAACTCTTACCCTGCACAGGTGTTTATGGGAGATACCGGAAGCCTTTCCATCGGAGGGATCATTGCGGTGCTGGCCCTGGCAGTAAGAAAAGAATTATTAATTCCGGTGCTATGTGGCATCTTCCTGATAGAAAATCTATCGGTAATTATGCAGGTGTCATATTTTAAGTATACCAAGAAAAAATATGGTGAAGGAAGGAGGATTTTCAAAATGTCTCCCTTGCATCACCACTATCAGAAAAAAGGTTTGCATGAAGCAAAAATTGTCACTCGATTCTGGCTGGCAGGCATCATGTTAGCTATACTAACACTAGTAACCTTAAAAGTACGATAGTATGATCAGAATATTGGCAAAGCGATACTTACACGGCGACCCCATGATCTGGATGGTAGTACTCCTACTGTCTGCTACGGGTGTGTTGGTTGTGTATAGCTCTACCAGTACACTGGCCTATCGTCTGCAGGGAGGGAATACAGAGTACTACCTCTTTAAACATACATTTCTGCTAATAATTAGCCTCGGAGTAATGTATGTGGTGCACAAGGCTAACTATAGAATATTTGCCAGGCTATCTACGCTAGCGCTCTGGTTATCAGTACCGCTATTGCTATTTACCTGGATGTATGGAGATAATATCAATCAGGCTTCGCGTTGGATTACCATTCCATTGGTAAACCAGGCTTTTCAGCCCTCAGACCTGGCTAAGCTGGCTCTGATCACGCATTTGGCAGGTATGCTTTCGCGTCGTCAGCAGGCAATTACAAATTTGCGTGCTACCCTAATACCTGTATTATGCTGGTGTGGTAGTATATGTGCGCTAATAGCCTTATCAGATATATCTACCTCAGTAATGCTTTTTTCTACCTGTATGCTATTAATGTTTATAGGCAGAGTGCCTGTTAAGTACCTTTTTATGCTGGTACTGGTAGGCGGGCTATTCGGAAGTGCGGCTCTCTTTCTGGGGCAGCGCGCTGAAACGGCTAAAAGTAGATTGGAGAATTTTATAGATCGTAAAGAAGAGCCCTTTCAGGCGGTGCAGTCGTATATCGCAATTGCTACCGGTGGGGTAAAAGGAAAAGGATGGGGAAACAGTGACCAGCGCAATATTTTGCCACACTCATACTCAGATTTTGTTTTTGCGATTATTATAGAAGAATATGGTTTAGTAGGGGGAGTTGTAGTGATCTTTTTGTATTTAACTCTGCTTTACCGTGGTATGCAGGCCGTTTCTAAAAGCGATAGAGCTTTTGGCGGCTTGCTGTCCGCCGGCTTAAGCTTTGCAATTGTAATACAAGCAATGATTAATATGGGAGTAGCTGTGGGGCTGGGGCCTATTACGGGGCTACCCTTACCATTAGTAAGTATGGGGGGAACTTCTCTACTATTTACCGGAGTAGCTTTAGGAATTATCCTGAGTACAAGTAAGCAAACAGAAGAACAGGAAGAAATAAACTATCAAAGAGTATAATGGCATCGAGCAGACCATATCGCATAATTATTAGTGGTGGAGGCACCGGAGGGCATATCTATCCTGCTATTGCCATTGCGCATGCGTTACAGTCTTTGCACGCTGATACCGAAATTCTTTTTGTAGGAGCAAAAGGCAGAATGGAAATGCAGAAAGTGCCTGAAGCTGGCTATAAAATTATTGGGTTGTGGATAAGTGGAATACAACGTAAGCTGACTTTAGATAACCTGGCTTTCCCATTAAAAGTCACTTCCAGCCTTTTTCGCTCCTCAGCTATACTCTCAGATTTTCAGCCAGATGCTGTAGTAGGTGTTGGAGGGTTTGCCAGTGGACCACTTTTGTATGCTGCCAGCTGGAAGAAAATTCCATCACTTTTACAAGAGCAAAACTCTTATGCCGGCCTTACCAATAAGCTTTTGGCAGGCAAGGTAAATAAGGTATGTGTGGCGCATGAAGAAATGAATAGGTTCTTCCCTGAAAACAAAATTGTTTTTACCGGCAATCCGGTAAGAAAAGATATAGTAGACCTGGCGGCAGAAGGCCTGTCTGGAAAAAAAGAAGAAGCCTTTAAATACTTCAACCTGAATCCGGATAAAAAAACTATTCTGGTCGTAGGAGGCAGCCTGGGAGCTAGAACAATCAACGATAGTATGATTGCTGGTATAAACAGGCTGGTAGAAGAGGGGGCACAAGTTATATGGCAGTGTGGTAAATTTTACCACAAAGAGATGAAGGAAAAACTAGAGAACATTTCGCCAAATGATGGTATCAGGCTTAATGAGTTTCTCAGTAGAATGGACCTGGCTTATGCTGCAGCCGATGTGGTTATTTCCAGAGCCGGAGCATTAGCCATTTCTGAATTGGCATTGGTTAAAAAACCTACAGTATTTGTGCCTTCGCCTAATGTAGCTGAAGACCACCAACGCAAGAATGCAGAAGCATTAGTGAAGCAGGAAGCTGCTCTGATGGTAATGGATAGAGATGCTCGTGAGCAAATGATAAACACTGCGCTAAATCTATTGAAGAACAAGCAGCTTCAGCAGGAGCTATCGACAAACATTGCTAAGATGGCACGCCCTCGGGCAGCAGAGCACATAGCTCAGGAAGTACTTAAACTGATTGACCCTAAAACCCTGGTGATATGAGATTTAAGAAATGGGTAAAGATAGCGTTCTTCTCTCTGTGCATGCTCAGCATCATAGCCATGACTGAGAAGCGCCGTAGTGAAAAAGTATGTCAGCATGTACTTATCCATGTAGATGATCGCTACGAAAACTATTTTATAGACGAGCGTGATGTACAACTGCTCATGACAAATGCAGGAGCAGATAATGTAATTGGTAAAAAGTATCTGGAACTGGACTTAAAAGCTCTGGAAAACAGAATAGAAATGAACAAGTATGTACACAAGGCAGAGGTGTACAGAGATGTAAAAGGTAATCTGCTGGTACATACTATACAGAATAGGCCGGTAGCCAGAATATTAAGGAGCGATGCCCCCGACGCCTATATTAGCGATGAAGGAGAAATTCTTCCGGTATCAGATAAATACACTGCTCGGGTTATGCTGATCAGTGGTAGTTATACCGGAAAACTGTTAAAGCAAAAAATAAAAGAAAGTGAGGAAGGACAACAGATTTTTGAACTCATTGATTTTATCAATAAGGATAAATTCTGGAAAGCGCAGATTGCCCAAATGGAGATTGCTTCTAACGGAAATATAATGCTTTACCCACAAGTAGGTAAACAATTAATTGAATTCGGAAAAGCTGAAAAAATATCAGAGAAATTTAATAAGTTAGCCGTTTTTTACGAGCAAGTTTTGCCTCGTAAAGGATGGAACTACTATAACAAAGTAAACTTGAAGTACCAGGACCAAATTGTGTGTGACTAATCAATAAAGCTATGCAAGAAGAAAATATTGTTGTCGGACTAGATATAGGTACAACGAAAATTTGTGCCATCGTAGGTCGCAAAAACGAATACGGAAAGCTCGAAGTGTTGGGTATGGGCAAAGCTAAGTCAGAAGGTGTCAGACGAGGCATTGTGACTAATATTGATAAGACTATCAGCGCGATTGAAAAAGCAATTCATGAGGCGGAAGAGCAATCAGGTATAGAAATCCATACCGTAAATGTTGGTATTGCAGGTCAACATATTAGAAGTTCTATTCATCATGGGAGTATCACACGCAATTCACTGGATGATGAAATCAGAATGGAAGATGTAGAGCGCCTGACTAACGATATGTACCGTATCGTTACCCCTCCCGGTTGTGAGATCATCCATGTAATGCCTCAGCATTATACAGTAGATTATGAGGATGGTATCGTAGATCCGGTTGGTATGTCAGGAGTTAAGCTTGAAGCTGACTTTCACATTATCACTGCACAAACACACGCAATCAATAATATTAACAAATGCGTTAAGCGAGCTGGTCTGGAAATTGAAAATCTTATCCTGGAACCTTTGGCCTCTAGCCTGGCAGTACTTAGCGAAGAGGAAAAGAAAGCAGGAGTATGTCTGGTAGATATTGGAGGCGGTACCACAGACATGGCTATTTTCTATGATGGTATTATTCGCCACACAGCTGTCATTCCTTTTGGTGGAGACATCCTTACCCAGGATATCAAGCAGGGGTGCTCAGTAATGGAAGAGCAGGCCGAATTGCTAAAAGTAAAATTTGGCAAAGCTATAGCCGAGGAGGCAAGCTTTAACGAGATCGTGTCTATACGAGGACTTAGAGACCGACCACCAAAAGAGATTTCTCTCAAAAATCTGGCTTACATTATAGAAGCCCGTATGCAGGAGATATTTGAACTGGTACATGCAGAAATTATCTCTTCAGGCTATGAAGATAAAATGGCCGGTGGAGTTGTCGTTACCGGAGGTGGTTCTCAGCTACAGTTTGCCAAAGAACTTTGTGAGCTTATGTGTGCTACTGATGCTCGTATAGGCTACCCTAACGAGTACATGGGCAAGAGTAAAATAGAAACCGTTAAAAGCCCGATGTATGCGACTTCAGTGGGCCTGGTATTATCGGGGTTTAAAGCCATAGACGAGCGTAATATGGAGTATATCCGTAAAAAAAGTAAAGAAACGCCAGGCAATAAACCCAAGAAAGAAAAAGAGCAACAGGCTCAGGGATCAGTATTTTTCCGCAGAATGCTGGAAAAGACTAAAAAAATATTAATTGACGATTTTGATGACAAAGAGAACTACTAAGTTTTCTTAACTATAAAAAATTAACCACGGTAAATCACTAAACTCCTTTTGACTATGCCTGACAAAAGTTATGAATTCGATCTACCCACTCAACATAAGTCTATAATCAAAGTAGTAGGTGTTGGTGGTGGAGGTAGCAATGCTGTGAACCACATGTATAACCAGGGTATCAAAGATGTAGAGTTTATCATCTGCAATACCGATGCTCAGGCTTTGGAAACCAGTCCCGTACCTAGCAAGCTACAGATAGGTGGAGAACTTACCCGAGGACTGGGGGCTGGAGCTAACCCTGAAAAAGGCAAAGCCGCGGCTATAGAAAGTAAAGAAGATATACGCGAACTCCTGAGTACAGATACCCGCATGCTGTTCATCACCGCCGGTATGGGAGGTGGTACCGGTACAGGTGCTGCTCCTGAGATTGCCAAAGTAGCTCGCGAACTGGGCATACTCACCGTAGGTATCGTAACTCAGCCTTTCGGTTTTGAAGGCAAGAAGAAGCAGCGTGCGGCCGAAGAAGGTATCCGCGAACTCAGAAACAATTGCGATACCGTGATTGTGATCCTCAACGACAAGCTTAGAGAGGTATATGGTAACCTTACTCTAACCAATGCCTTTGCACAGGCAGACAACATATTAACCACAGCGGCCAAGAGTATAGCAGAGATCATTACCGTACCGGGCTACATCAATGTGGACTTTGAAGATGTGAAGACCGTTATGGCCGGATCAGGAGCCGCCGTGATGGGCTCAGCCAAAGCCGAAGGGGAGCATCGGGCCATGCGTGCTGCCGAAGAAGCCCTTTCTTCACCCCTGCTGGATGATAAAAACATACAGGGAGCCAGAAAGATCTTACTATCCATCCGCTCAGGTGAGCAGGCAGAGATGCAGATGGATGAGTTGACAGAGATCACGGACCACATACAGACTGAGGCGGGTGACGAAGCAGAAGTAATCTTCGGTCATGGTATAGACGAAACTCTAGGTGATGCCATCATGGTAACTGTAATCGCCACGGGTTTTACCAATGACCCGGAGCCAACGGATGAAGAGGAAACCAAAAGAGTTTATGACCTGGACTCAAGCCAGCGAATAAAAAAGGAAGATGAGCAGGATGCTGCCGGACCACCGGACAATCCGCCACAGCATATTTCTAATACTCCTACGCCCCCTTCACCTCCCTTTGAAGTAGAAGGAATGGAAGAAGATGAGCCGGAAGAAGATTACTCGCATCAGGAGAAAGAGCGCCTGGAAGAAGAAGAAAAATTGTTTCGTGAGATGTCATCCAGCAAGCGTTACCTGATGATGAAGGAAGCCTATGAGCGTAAGCTCAAACTCAAAGGGCGTAAAAGCATAAGCTCACCTGAAAACAACGAAGATGTTTTCAAAAAAGAAGACTTCTACAATCAGCCAGCTTATGTAAGAAGAAATATTCATCTGTACAGCGCACCAGCATACAATGACAGAAATGTATCTCGTTACTCGCTGGATGATGACGATAACATCATAGGAAACAATAAATTTCTACATGACAATGTAGACTAAACCGTTTTCTAAAACGAAATAAGCTGATCAGCTTGCGCATAGAGCATCTCGTTGTAGACTTTATGAGTAAGCTGATTTTCTTTTAGGTGGATATGCACCTCACCCATCTTCACTTTAAGGGCCAGCACATGCATCCCCAAATAATTGAGCACATCCGTAAAATGGCTTAAGGCAATACTCGCCCCTTGTACTCCGGCGGATATTCCTACCAAAGCGCACTTTTTTCCTTCCAGCCCACTGGGGTAATCCATACCGTCAATAAACGCTTTGAGCACCCCCGGATAAGAATTGTTGTATTCAGGAATAATGAAAACAAACTTTTGATGTTTATTAAAGGCTTCTCTAAAAAGATTGAAGCTATTATTCTTTCCATTATTCTCATACAGGGCAGTAGCTGTAAAATCAGCAGGTAGATCTATGAGGCTTAAAATTTGACTTTCTATGTTTTTTTCAGCTAGTATTTTTTGGTAATACTCAGCAATAGTGGCAGACAGTGCATTTTTTCTGTTGGTGCCCACAACAATCGTAATCATCTATAAAAAATTAAATATTTAAAATAATAGGTGGCGCTCAGCATAAAGTTAAACTCTACAATACTTTAACCTTGAAAATAAAGTACAGGTTCAGACTTTATTTACGCAATAAGAACTAGCATAAAGGGTAAATAGGAGGCAATTAGCAGAGAATATATTTGTAAGCAAAACAACATTCTCAAAACTGTTAGCCAGATGTATGAGTTTTGATGATGACTGAACATAAAAACAATGAACATCCGCATCAGCACCAAGGTAAGCCAATCTTATACTTCAGTAATGCAGGGTTTTAATGAACAACTGTTTCTCCGGCTTAACCCTCCTTTTCCTCCCGTTAAGCTTGTTCGTTTTGATGGTTGTAAAAAGAATGACATCGTAGCCCTTGAACTTAGCTTTATTTTATTCAAACAAAAATGGGTTAGCCAAATACTGGAAGAGCACCTGAACGAAACAGAGTTTTACTTTGTAGATTTTGGAACCAAACTTCCTTTTTTTCTCAAATACTGGAAACATCAACATCGTATACTTAAGTATAATAACGAGGCGGTCATCGTAGATGATATACACTTTAAGACTCCTTTTTTTCTTCTTGATTTTTTGCTTTATCCAGTACTTTATTTACAGTTCCTGTACCGAAAGCCTATTTACAAGAAAGTATTTGCAGATTAGCGGAACAGGAAATTTTTAACATATCCGCACAAAGTTGTTTTCTTCTATTTGTTTTGCCTAAATTTAGAACGCTCAGGTTAAAAGAAGGCGAATGCATTTCTATGCATTAAGATTTTTTGGCAATACCTGATGTATTAAGTAACAAATTTTTATGTTTACGCTAAACTAAGCTAAACCAATGATTATAGGCGTTCTTAAAGAAGAAGCTGATACCCGGGTAGCGCTTACCCCGGATGTAGTGAAAAAACTAACCGAACACAACCAATTACTCATCGAGAAAGACGCAGGTAGTAACACTTTTATTTCTGATCAGGAATATGAGGAAGTTGGAGCCACCATAAGTGACAGAACTGAGGTGATCTCTAAATCTACTTTACTTATAAGCATCAGGCCCCCGGCCGAAGAAGTGCTCTCTAATTTACCCCAGGGAGCATCAGTAATTTCGTCTTTTAGACCTTATGAAGACAATGCTATTGCTGAGCAGTTGAGTAAGTTCCCAATTAATGTTTTTAGTATGGACATGATGCCACGGACTACCCTGGCACAGGACAAAGATGTGCTGTCGTCTATGGCATCAATGGCTGGCTATCGTGCAGTACTGGAAGCAGCAACTCATTTGCCAAGGTATTTTCCTATGCTTACTACTGCTGCAGGGAGTATTCCTCCGGCCAAAGTACTAATTTTAGGTGCAGGGGTTGCAGGACTGCAAGCGATTGCAACTGCTAAGAGATTAGGCTCTGTGGTGGAAGCTTTTGATACGCGTTCAGCAGTAAAAGAGGAGGTACAGAGCTTAGGAGCTAAGTTTGTAGAAGTAGAAGGGGCCCGCGACGATAAAGCCGCTGGTGGATATGCCGTTGAGCAAACAGAGGAATACAAAAACAAGCAGCGCGAACTTATCTTTGATCGCTCGGTCAAGTCTGATGTCATTATTACTACAGCATTGCTAAGAGGTAAAAAAGCTCCTATTCTTATTACCAAAGAAATGGTAGAAGCCATGAAGCCCGGGAGTGTTATTGTAGATCTCGCGGCTGCTGGTGGAGGAAATTGTGAGCTTACACAGAATGACGCTACTATCAGCCATCATGGTATTACTATTATTGGAGACTCCACATTAGAAGCTAAGATGCCTATGCACGCTAGTCAGCTCTTTGCAAAAAATGTGTTCAACTTCCTTAAAGTGCTACTCAAAGACGGAGAGCTGCAACTGGATATGGAAAACCCTCTGGTTAGTGGTACCTGTATTGTACAGGAGGGAAAGAATGTTTACCAAGTAAAATAGAAACTGAAACTATCATAATCCTACCTTTTTATGGATGCACTCATCAGCTTTATCAGCGAAAACTTGTTAATGGT